>JAKSRP010000013.1 GCA_024403555.1 Lachnospiraceae bacterium
TCTCTATGATTATACACTCTCTGGGGCTATAATAGCAATTTCCTATAAATTAAAATAAGCCTCTGGGAGTTTCCCAGAGGCTTCAAATGTTAACAAATGTTAATTAATTTTTAAAACTGTGGATAGGCGCTGGAATTCTTCCGCCGCGATTCACAAATGCTTCGCAGGAGAATTCATTTACTGGCATAATTGGTGCATAACCAAGTAAACCACCAAATTCAACCATGTCTCCAACGTCTTTTCCGATTGCAGGAATTAATCTTACTGCGGTTGTTTTCTGGTTGATCATACCAAGAGCCATCTCATCGGCGATGATACCGGAAATAGTAGCTGCACTTGTTTTTCCAGGGATCGCAATCATATCAAGACCAACGGAACATACACAAGTCATTGCTTCTAGTTTTTCTAAAGTTAATGCACCAGCATTTACCGCATCGATCATTCTCTGGTCTTCCGATACAGGAATGAATGCACCACTTAAACCACCTACATAAGAGGAAGCCATTACGCCACCCTTCTTAACCTGATCGTTAAGGAGTGCAAGTGCTGCTGTTGTACCAGGTGCGCCGGCATATTCAAGACCGATTTCTTCTAAGATTTCTCCAACGGAGTCACCAACTGCAGGAGTTGGAGCTAAAGATAAATCGACAATACCAAATGGAATGCCAAGTCTTTCAGATGCTTCTCTTGCAACTAACTGACCAACACGTGTAACCTTAAAGGCTGTCTTTTTGATTGTTTCACAAAGAATTTCAAAATTCTGTCCTCGAACCTGCTCTAAAGCACGTTTTACTACCCCTGGACCGGATACACCTACGTTAATAATCTTATCTGCTTCTGTTACTCCGTGGAATGCACCTGCCATGAATGGGTTGTCGTCAGGAGCATTGGTAAATACTACTAACTTTGCACAGCCTAAAGAATCGTTGTCTTTTGTATATAACGCTGTTTCTTTGATGATTTCACCAAGTAATTTTACAGCATCCATATTGATTCCTGTTTTTGTAGAACCAACATTGATGGAAGAACATACGCGATCTGTCACTGCTAATGCTTCAGGAATGGAGCGGATTAAAAGTTCATCTGCTGGTGTCATTCCTTTGTTTACTAATGCGGAATAGCCACCGATAAAGTTTACTCCAACTTCCTTTGCAGCCTGATCAAGTACTTTTGCAATTTCTACAAAATCAGCGCTTGTTTTACATACAGAACCACCAACTAAAGCAATCGGTGTAATAGAGATACGTTTGTTTACGATTGGAATACCAAATTCTCTTTCAATGTCCTGCCCTGTTTTTACAAGATCTTTTGCAGTTTCTGTGATTTTATTATAAATATTTGTTTTTACCTGTTCTAAAGTAGTTGCTCCGCAGTCAAGTAAGCTGATACCAAGAGTAATGGTTCTTACATCAAGGTTCATCTCGGAGATCATCTTATTTGTTTCGATTACTTCATTAATATTAATCATAAATCTATGACCTCCAGATTAAATTCTATGCATGGAATTGAAGATATCTTCGTTCTGTGCACGAATAAGAACACCGATTTCTTCACCAATCTGACCTAATTCAGATGTAATATCGCCACTTGTTTTCTGAGAAGCGCTTGTATCAACGATCATCATCATGTTGAAATAACCGCCAACGATTGTCTGGGAAATATCTAAAATATTAATGCTGTTTTCTGCAAGGTAAGTACAAACCTTTGCAATGATACCAACGCTGTCTTTACCTACTACTGTGATTACTGTTTTGCTCATATTATCCTCCTGCTATACAATGGCCAGATTACTTACTTCATCTCTTTTTGCCACTGCTAAATGTATCTGCTTCGCCTTTGGGTCAAAACCATGTTCGACCAGGCTTAATTTTACGGTCTCATATGCCAGTTCAGGAAAATTATTCTCTTTGGACAAATGGCCCAAAAAGATATGCTTGGTATTGCCTGAAATGACATCACATAAAAATTCTCCGGAACGGTCATTGGATAAATGTCCGTGATTTCCAAGAATTCTCTGTTTCAGATAATAAGGATACGGTCCTACTTCAAGCATCGCAATGTCATGATTCGCTTCCACAAATAAAATATCAGAGCCCTTTACCTTTTCTACAATCCCTTTATGATAATTGCCTAGGTCCGTTGCTACGGATGCTTTCACGTCCCCTGCTTCTAAACAATAGCATACAGGATCAGCTGCATCATGCCAGATGCTTGTCGGATCAATGGATAAATCACCGATTTTAAAAGGCTGGTCAGGCTTGATGATCTGCAATAAATCGGTATTGATCTTGCCAACACTTTTCGTGTTCAGGACTGCCTGAGCTGTTTTTTCGGTCATATATAAAGGCAGTTTATAGCGTCTTGCCATAACTCCTAGGCCTGCAATATGGTCGATATGTTCATGAGTGACCAAAATGCCATCAATTGCCTTTGGATCAACCTCTAAAGCCTTAAGTCCTGTTTCGATTCTTTTCCCACTGATGCCTGCATCAATTAAGATATTCGCTTTGTCACTGCCAACGTAGATACAGTTTCCACTGCTCCCACTGGCGATACTCGTAAGTTTCATTCTGTCTTTCCTTTTCTCCGTGTCGCGTACAAATGTTTCTCTCACAAATACCCGCTTGCACAACGACTAAATGCTATTATATCATAGCTTCCTATCATATGCTACCCAAAAACTTTACGAATTTGTGCCTCTGTTTCTTCAACCGTATAGGAATTATCAATAATAACATCCGCATGAGCACGAAATTCTTCTTCGGACAGCTGATTTTTCATAATAGAATCGGTCTGTTCACGACTGTAACCACGTCCCTCGGCCAATCTTTCATATCTTTTTTCTTTATTTACATAGATATACCAGAGTTCATCATAGACATCTTCGTATCCGGTTTCAATCAAAAGCGCTGCTTCTAAACAGATTGCAGAAGCTTTTCCTTCTTCTTTGATCTTTGCAATGCGTCTTTTTACTTCTTCTTTTACATTAGGATGCGTGATTGCATTTAACTGATTTAACTTTTCTTCATCGGAAAATACAATTGCACCAAGCGCTTTACGATTAATGGTTTTATCTTCGTTTAAAATGCCTTCACCAAAGGCTTCTACAATACCGACATAACTTTTTTCACCCGGCTGCATCAAATCATGGGCTACCAAATCTGTCAGAATATTTTGTGTGTTAAATTTTTCTTCCATAATGGAGAGGACCACGCTTTTGCCAGATCCAACTCCACCAGTAATTCCTAATACTTTCATCTTCATCTATCCTTATTTTGCATCATACCAGCTTTCCCCTGTGCTCATATCAATGACTAAAGGAATCGAAAGCTTTGCTGCATTCATCATTTCTTCTTCTAACATCTCTTTTACCTGATCGACTTCTTCTAATTTTGCTTCTATTAAAAGCTCATCGTGAATCTGAAGAATTAATCTGGATTTCATATTTTCTTTCTTCATTCGCATGTTTACTCTAAGCATTGCAATTTTCATAATATCTGCAGCCGTTCCCTGAATTGGTGCATTCATTGCAACACGTTCCCCGAAGCTTCGAGTCATAAAATTACTTGATTTTAATTCAGGCACTGGTCTGATACGTCCAAACATCGTCTTTACACAGCCCTGTTCTTTGGCATCCTCTACAGCCTGATCAAGAAAGGCTTTGATTCCTGGATAAGTTGCAAAATATTTATTAATGTATTCCTGCGCCTGTTTTCTAGGAATATTCAAATCCTGAGAAAGACCAAAGGCACTGATTCCATATACAATACCAAAGTTTACTGCCTTTGCATCTCTTCGCTGGTTGGATGTAACCTCTTCCATAGGCACCTCAAATACTTCCGATGCCGTAGAAGTATGAATATCTTTCTCATCATTAAATGCCTGAATTAAAGTCTCATCACCAGACAAATGCGCAAGCACGCGAAGTTCAATCTGGCTATAATCTGCATCTACAAAGATATAACCCTCTTCCGGAACAAATACCTTTCGAATCGCACGACCAAGCGGCATTCGAATCGGAATATTCTGAAGATTTGGATCTGCAGAGCTGATTCGTCCAGTTGCTGTAATTGTCTGATGGAATGTACCGTGGATGCGGTTATCCGCCTGAATATATGGATACAGACCATCCGCATAGGTGGATTTTAATTTTGCAAGATGACGATAATCTAAGATATTCTGGCAGATTGGATAATCCTTTGTCAGTTTTTCAAGAACATCCACACTCGTAGAATAACCGGTTTTTGTCTTCTTTCCACCTTTTAATCCCATCTTTTCAAATAAGATTACACCTAACTGTTTTGGAGAATTGATATTAAATACTTCTCCCGCTTCTTCATAAATTGCCTGTTCTAAGGCATCAATTTTATCTACTAATTGTTCTCCGTACTCCTTCAATGCATCCTTTTCTACTCGAATTCCTCGTTTTTGTAAGTCTGCAAGAGCAAATACGGTTGGTATCTCGATTTTTTCATAAAGCTCATTCATATCCTGTTTCGCTAACTGCTTCTTAAGTGCAGGAACTGATTTTGCTGCCACAATAGCATCATAACAAATACAGCGAACGGCCTTTTCTTCTTCTTTTTCTAATGCTTTTGACCAGTTAAGCTTATCAAGAAGTTCTTTTTTTGAAGGAAGCATCACACCAAGATAGTCACGAGAAATATCTTCATAAAGATACGTATCCTTCAATGGATTTAAGAGATATGCTGCCACACGACAGTCAAATAAGGATTTCATCTCTTCCGTAAGATCTGCGTGGAATAACACTCTTTTTAAATCCAGAACAGCAATGCATCTGCCATCACGGTATAATCGGCTTATCTGATCTTCAAGGTAACCTGAAGTTAAGAATCCTTCGGCAGGAATAAATACAGCTTCCTCTTCTTTATAATAGAGAGAAATCCCTAAAAGTTCTCCCTCTTCTTCCATCAATCCAAGGCCGGTAATCTCTGCCTTAGCTGCTTCCTTAAAGATTTCATCAACTGCATTAAAATCACTTTCTTTACGAAATGCAATATCAAATGCAACTGGCTCTTCCACCCCTTCAAATCGCTTCAGAACCGATTTAATTTCTAATTTCTTTAATAATGCATATCCTTCTGGAGTATAAATATCATTTAACACTGCATCTTTAAAGGAATAATCAAGTTCACAGTCTAATTTGATCGTTGCTAGCGTTTTGCTAAGCATCGCCTGTTCATAATATTCTCTTAAGTTATTTTGTGCACGTTTTGGTTTTACTTCATCAATATGCGCAAATGCATTCTCAATGGAATGAAATTCTACGATTAATTTCGTTGCAGTCTTTTCTCCAATTCCCGGAACTCCCGGAATATTATCTGCCGTATCGCCCTGAAGACCTTTGACATCAATAAACTCCTTCGGAGTTACCTGATAGGCTTCTAAAACATCCTTTGCATAATAATTTTCTACGGTTGTGCCGCCACGTTTTGTCTTTGGAATACGAATCTGTACATGTTCGGTCGCAAGCTGTAATAAATCGCGATCCCCGGATACGATTGTCACTTCAAAGCCGGCTTCTTCTGCTTCCTTTGAGAGCGTGCCTAAAATATCATCTGCTTCATATCCTGCTCTTGTAATAACCGGAATGTTCATTGCCGCAAGAATCTCTTTCATTGTATCAACCTGTTCATGAAGCTCATCCGGCATCGGCTTTCTCGTGCCCTTATACTCTTCAAACATCTTATGACGGAAGGTTGGTGCCTTCAAGTCAAATGCTACTAACAGGTGGGTAGCATTTTCCTCTTCTAAAAATCGAAATACAATATTTAAAAATCCAAGTACTGCACCGGTATGCTTTCCTTCACTGTTTGTAAGATCCGGCATGCCATAAAAAGCTCTATTTAAAATACTGTGTCCATCAATAAGAACTAATTTATTGCTCATAGGAATTCCTCCTTATATATTTACAAAAGGGCTTTCCTCTAGAAAGCCCTTTTCTTCATCGTTGCTATTGATCAAACTATGCTTAACAGACTATACAAATTCATCTGATATTCATAGATATGAAATAATCCATATAAAATGCCAACAAAAATGATCAGCAAAACAACCATCATGATGAAATGGTCTGCCACCTGTCTTGTCTTTTTTCTGCCATGTACATCTTTCATGTCCTGATGTCTTTTCTGCTCAAAGCTTTCCGGAAAATTATAGATTGTAATTTCATCCGATTCCATCTGCCTGATTCCTTCAGAAAGAGTATAGAATAATTCTACTTCTTCTAAGCATCTGGGACAATTCTTGATATGTCGTAAAACTTCATCAAGTTCTTCGTCATCTAGCTGATTATTCACATATGAAATTATCTTGGTGTCAAGTTCTAAACAGTCCATTCCTAATACCCAACGTAACCGAAGAAATATTTTTTCTGATAGTCCATTCTTCCATCCTTCTTCGTATAGCCGGAAACAAGAAGAATCTTCTCCTCAAAGCTATAAGAATAAGAATAGCGATAATTGTCATCTTCCGGATTATCTTCACTCCATTCGAGATGTTTGCTGTTTCTTTCGTAAGTGCACTCTTTATAAGCTTTTACATTCTCTTTTTTATCAGTGTCTGTATATGCACCAATATGAACGTTACCATCTTCATCAATCGTTGTTCTTACATGAAGAATAGTATCACTATTTAACACAGATCCAAAGTAACCAAAATTCAAATCAAATTTGTCTTCTTTTACACGTTTTGTCTCTGCTTTCGCTTTGATTGTAAAATGCATCTTCTGATATGTTTTACAGCGATTTTTTAATTTATCACAATTGATCAGATCAGCATCCTTATTCACCTTTTTCAGTTTTTTATAAGCTTTCTTAAGTTTCCCCTGACTCATAAGCTCTACTGCATCATAATAATTGCCGATACCTTCTGCTTTGATTTTCGCATCTTTATAATCGCCAAGCTTTTCATAAAGCGCTAGTGCACTCTTATAATCCCCTTCCTGAAAAGCTGCTTCTGCTTCGGCATATTTTTCCTGTGGTACAACCACTTTCATATAATATCCGTAGCAGCCTGCAATTACAGCAAGTAAAATTACTGCAAATGCTGCAAGAATCTTTTTCATATTGTCTTACTCCTCATCTACTTATCCGCTTTTTTGCTGGAATTGATTACCTGATCAATACGTTCCTTAACCGCTTCTCTTTCTCCATCTGCAGGAATGAAATAACGTTTGTACATACCTCTTACCGGGTCAGTCGCAAATTCAATTTCCCCTTCCATGGAATTTGATTCGATTCGGTCATTTACAATATCCGGAATAAGCTCTGCAGTTGTATTAAATACATCCTTAAAGTTTTTCTTTGGAACATTCGTCACAAAGTTTGTAGAGATACTGTCAAGAATGTCTAATGCATGGTTATAGGTTGGTTCCTGTGCAAATTTTCTGAAAATACCTTTTACTAAATTTAAGTGGTTGATGGAACGAGACTGTGCATTATCCGGTAACATCTTACGGGCACGGGCAAATGCTAAGCCTTCTTCCCCATTTACATAATTATATCCCTGATTAAATTCTTTTATTTGGCCGCCTTCATCATAGTTTACATTACTAATATCAACAGCAAAGTCATAATCAGACCAGACATTTACACCGCCTAATTCATCAATTACGGTTGTTAAGCCGGCAAAGTTTAATTTTGCATAATAGTTAATATCAATATCAAAATACTGTTCAAGAGAATCAATGGATGCCTGAACGCCACCCCACCATGCACTGTAGGATAATTTACTTTCTACGTCTTTATTTGGAATATATACTTTTAAGTCTCGTGGAATCACCTGCATACAAGCCTGATTTGTAACTGGATTAATGGTAAGTAAGATGTTACAGTCCCCACGACCGGTAGCAAAGATTTTTCCTTCGTTCATCTTATCAGTATCATTACCGGAGGAAGCATCTACACCCTGAATATAAATCGTATAAGTTTCATTCTTTACATCAACAGTTTTCGTCTGAATATCTTCTAATGGATATTCCTTAGAAAGAAGAATCTTAAATTCATTGTCAACATCCACTTCATGTTCATCTAATTTTGCAAGCATCATTGGTGTAAGATAAATCAGCTCACTTCTGCCTTCTGTTAAAGAAACATAAGCAGACATTGCGCTCTTACAAGGTTTACTCTTCTTTACTGCTTTGTCGTAATCATTTAACAATTCGGAAGATCTCTGATAAGCGGTATCATCCTTAGCCATATATGCAAGCTTGTATTCATCAAATGCATCTTCTGCTGTAATTTTACTGTCTTTTAAGCAGGCAATGGATACAGTTTCTACTTCTTTTTGTGCGTCCTTTGTAATCTGATTTGTCACATTATTAAGCTTAGAAACACTAACCGTACCAAATCCTAAGCACACGATTAATAACAAAGATACAATCACACTAAGCTTTGGTGTTTTAAAATGCATCAGCCAGGTAATCATTGCTAAAACTACCGCAACTACAATACCAATTAAGAAAAACTTAGGTGGAAGAAATGTCTTTGCCATAATAATACTAATCGCTTCTAAAACAAGAATGATCAGCCACATAATTAATGTAATTTTTCCTAAAAGAGATTTCTTTAAATACTCTGTATACTTCATAATATAACTCCTTTTCCTAAAAAATCTATACCTATCTATTTTAACACTATCCCTTATAATAATCAATTTGCTTGCATCGAATTCTATTATTATATTCGTTTATTAGCGAGAGCAAAGTGGATATTGACATAATTTCCTTCATTATGTTAAAATAATATAGTTGATAAGCCGTAGTGGCGGAATTGGCAGACGCAGCAGACTCAAAATCTGCCGGGCTTTGCTCGTGCCGGTTCGAGTCCGGCCTACGGCATAAAACGTAAAAAAGAAGGTGAACATTCACCTTCTTTTTTTGTTTACTTCTCTTTATCTGGACAATTCTTTTTCACACATGTTAAGTGCTGATGCAATAACCTGATCCATGTCGTAGTATTTATATTCGCCGAGACGACCGCCAAAAATCACATTGTCTTCCTGGTCTGCAAGTTCTTTATACTTTGCGTATAAGCTTCCATTTTTTTCATCATTGACTGGATAATAAGGCTCATCTCCCGGTTTCCATTCAGAAGAGTATTCTTTGGAAATCATCGTCTTAGGGATATCCTTACCTTCATCATCTTTTCCAAATTCAAACCATTTGTGTTCAATGATTCTTGTCCATGGAGTTTCTCTGTCAGTATAGTTTACCGCAGCATTCCCCTGGAAGTTTGGCTGATCTAAGAGTTCATTCTCAAATCGTACAGAACGATATTCTAAGTTTCCAAGCTGATAATCAAAATATGCATCGATTGCACCAGTATAAACCACTTTTTCTGCCATCTCATCAAAGGCTTCTTTGTTTTCTAAATAATCCGTATTTACTCTTACTTCAATGCCATCTAGCATATTCGCTACTAATTTTGTATAGCCGCCAATTGGAATCCCCTGAAATAATGCGTTGAAATAATTATTATCAAAGGTTAAGCGAACCGGAAGACGTTTAATAATAAATGCAGGAAGCTCCTTACAGTCACGTCCCCATTGCTTTTCGGTATAGCCCTTGACTAATTTTTCATAGATGTCACGGCCAACTAAGGAAATTGCCTGTTCTTCTAAATTCTGTGGTTCTCCTGTGATTTCTTTTTTCTGTTCTTCGATCTTAGCTGCTGCCTCTTCTGGAGTTACTACGCCCCACATCTTATTAAATGTGTACATATTAAATGGCATAGAATACAGTTCCCCTTTGTAATTTGCAACCGGAGAATTCGTAAATCGATTAAATTCAATAAACTGATTGACATAATTCCACACTTTTTTATCATTGGTATGGAAAATATGTGCACCATATTTATGAACATGAATTCCTTCAATTTTTTCAGTATAAACGTTCCCTGCAATATTCGGACGTTTATCAATCACCAAAACTTTTTTTCCTTTGTTTGTCGCTTCCCTGGCAAATACAGAACCATAAAGACCAGCGCCTACTACTAAATAATCATATTTTTTCATAATTTAAGCTCACTAATGAATTACTTTAAGAATGCAAATACTGCAAGGATAATTAAAATAATAAGTACAACCCACTTAGGAATCTTTGTTCCAAGTTTCATAACAAGAAGGATGATTAAATTGATGATTACCGCACTGACAAATGCTGCTACCGTAAGTGCAATTACATTTTCAAGGCTGTGTTCTTTTAATCCAAAAAATCCTACGATTTCGCAAAGAATAAATAACCCTGCACATCCTACTAAAAAGCTCTTGATTGAATTTAACATAATAATACCTCTCTTTTCTTTTTTACATATTCACATTTCTGCTTTCTAATACATTTACTGCATCTAAGGACATCTTCATCAGATCCTTTACCTCTTCTACTGTAATATGCATCAATTCGGCTAATTCTTCTGGTTTTGCTTCCCGATCATGCTCTTTGGCAAATGCGGTTGCAATGTCATTTAATTGATTCGCCTGACGGGAAATCTTTCGGTCCATCTTTGTTGCGATGTTATTCTCTTCAATATAGCTTTCCATCGCTGCCTTCGCACTCTCCATGATGCAGGCATGAAAATCACCTTTAGACGCATCATATTCAGTAACTGCAATAAAAAGTGCTAAATTCCCTTCCTGAATCAAATCAGCTACCGGTACCCCTTTCCCTGCATATCTTTCTGCAAGTCTGGATACTTCAAGAAGGTTCATCTCTACCAGACGATTCATCGCCTCTGCACTACCTTCTAAAAACTGACGAAGAAGTGCTTCCTCTTCTGCTTTTTGACCAGCGCCAATTTCTTTTAATTCTTCTTTATACATCTCTAATACAGCAGAGTGTTCCTCTTTCGTAACAATCGGATCTTCTTCCTGCTCTGCCATAGGTGTTACTACGACACCTGTAACCTTGATGTTATTTTCCTGCATAAATAAGCCGACTAAGCTCATCTGTTCTTCTGTCAAATCATAGTCTTCAAAAAAATCATGGATTTCTTTTTTCGAAAGCTCATTGCCATTCGTCTTTCCAATTTTAATAAGATCCTGAAGACCATCTAAAAATTCCTGCTGACTTTTCATATCCACCTCAAAAAAAGGGGATGACATAGTTCATCCCCTTCTCCTTTTTATTCTTCGTCGTTATCTTCTGGTAAAATCTGAATCTTCTGAGTAGCAAGTTCCTGTACTGCTGCAGATAATGGTTTGATTTCTTCTTCAGATTCTACTAATGGCATATCTCCATCAATGATCTGTCTAGCTCGTTTTGCTGTTGCAATTACGATAGAATAACGGCTGTTTACAACAGTTTCCTGTTCTTCTGCTTCGCTGTTGATTGTTTCCATTAATTCTGAATAAGATGGGTGTAACATATTTCTTCCTCCTAAATATTCATGTTAAATATTGGCGAAACCTTTTCTTGTTTCTTCAATAAAATCAAGTTTCTGATTTAATTCACAATGTTTTGCAATAACAATCGAATTGATATCTGCTGCACACTGTTCAACGATATCATTCACTACAATATATTCATACTGAGTCATCTCCTCTACTTCTTCAGAGGCACGCTTCATACGCTCTTCGATGACTTCTTGACTTTCTGTTCCACGTCCCTCAAGTCTGGCCTTTAATTCTTCCACACTTGGAGCAGTAATAAAGATCATAAGTGCATCAGGATACTGTTTCTTAACATTTAGTGCACCTTGCACTTCAATTTCAAGAATCACATTCTTTCCTGCTTCTAACTGATCTTCCACATATTTTTTCGGTGTTCCATAATAATTTCCCACATACTGGGCATATTCAATGAATCCATCTTCTTCAATCAGATGTTCAAATTCATCCACCGTTTTAAAAAAATAAGAAACTCCGTCCACTTCTCCTTCTCGTGGCTTTCTAGTTGTTGCAGACACAGAAATAAGATATCCATAATCCTTAACCAGCTTCTTTACCACGGTACCTTTTCCTGCACCGGAAAACCCAGAGAGAATAATTAAGGAACCTTTCTGATTCATAGTTTGTCACCTCTTATCATCTACAATAAATATTATTCGATATTTTGAATCTGTTCTCTTACTTTTTCAATTTCTGTCTTCAAATCAATTGCGATATTAGACAGTTCTAAATCATTCGCTTTTGAAAGAATGGTATTTGCTTCACGGTTCATCTCCTGAGCAATAAAGTCAAGCTTACGGCCAATGCTTCCGTCTTTTCCTAATTCTTTCTTCATGCTGTTGATATGGCTTCGTAAACGAACGGTTTCTTCATCTACACAAATCTTATCCGCAAAAATAACTACTTCTGTAGCAATTCTTCCTTCTTCGATTGTTGTATCTGCAAGAAGTTCTTTTACTTTGTCTTCTAATTTGCCACGATATTCTTCAACAATCGATGGAGAACGCTGTTCTACCAAATCCACTAAGGATAACATATGATCTAACTTTTCCATAATGTCATGATAGAGATGTTCACCTTCTACAGTTCTTGCTTCCACAAATTTTTCTACTGCTTCTACAAGTGCCTGTTTAAGAACGGACCAGAGTTCTTCTTCATCACTTGCCTGTTCCCCTAAAGTAAATACTTCCGGATAACGGGAAAGAGAGGTTGTTGTAATATCATTGCCAATGCCAAATTCTTCTTCCATGCGTTTTAACATATCAAGATAATTGGCTGCCATAGTCTGATTATATTTCAGTTCTACGGTTGCTTCGGAAAGGTTTTCGTAGGTTACAAATACATCCACCTTACCTCTAGCAATATATTTTTTTAATAAAGAACGCATCTGCGTTTCAAAAAAGCTTAATTTTTTCGGCATACGGATGGAGAAATCTCCATAACGATGATTTACTGATTTCATCTCAACGATCATCTTTGATACGTCATCAGAAACCTCGCTTCGTCCAAAGCCTGTCATACTTTTGATCAATGCCTTCACCTTTTTCCTTGTTTTATAATTTTCCCATCGTAACTAATTTAGTATATCAGTTTTTTTCTTTTCTCACAAGTAAATCTTGATTTAATGTTTCTAAGTAGTGAATAAAGGTTCCATTCTTCACCGGAATTAAGAAATCCTTCTCCATCTCTTCATACTTAAAATGCTTCTTCCCGCCATCGATATAGTGACGATTCCAGAATTCCATCATTTTCTCAAATCGCAGATAATAACACTCCTCACGATGCGAAAAATAGATGATCAAAAAGCTGATTCCTTCCTGTGCCTCAAAATCGGCCATAAACTCAACCTGATGTTCATGTAAATTCTGCAGAGGAAATGTATCTGTCGCCACTTCTTTTGCATCAAAGCAGACGGGAATTCCCTGAATGGCTCCAATGTAGTCAACGGTAGACTTCTGGTCAAAGTAAGCTAACGTAATATGTCTGTGTTCCTTATCAAACCGTACCGGCTTAATGGAGGTAGGGATTTTCTGTACAAGACCAAGCTTCTGCTCTCGATATCTTTGATTTGTTAAGTTGATCATTTCCTCAAGAACCTCTCCTCGAAGCCCTCTCGAATTCCAAGTTGCCATGAATCTTCCTCTATTCGTAATAATATTCGCCGACGAGCGCATTCTGAATCTTTATAAACTTCGCTGGCGGCTGGGCAAGAATCACCTTGCCGGAAAGCTTCTTACATCGTTCCATCTCTTTTGGAAACACAAGCTCTGCAGAGTGAAGAAGCTGATAATTAAGTCCAAATTCTCTTTTTAGCACATCATTAAATTTACGATCCCCGTATTTATAATCGCCTGCCACCGGATGTCCGATGGATGCAAGGTGGGCACGAATCTGATGAGTACGACCGGTAATCAGCCATACCTTAAGTAAAGTCGCATCCTTTCCTACCGCAAGTGGCGTATACTGGGTTTCAATATAAGAACTGCCTTCTTCTTTTTTCTTAGAGAAGGTTACGGTGTTATTCTTTTCATTCTTCTTTAAATACCCATCAATCTTTCGTGGCTTCTCAATTCGCCCTTTTACGATCGTATAATAATATTTGTGGACGCTTCTCTTTTTTAATACCGAAGCCATTGTCTGAAGTCCTTCTAAAGAAATACCTGCGACAATAATTCCACTTGTATTACGGTCTAGACGATTACAAATCGAAGGTTTAAATCCGATTCCTTTATTCGGACAAACATCAATAACATAATCATTGACCGATATATCTTCTGGTTTTGCTTTCTGGGATAACACACCGACCGGTTTATTTAAAATCAGCACATTCTCATCTTCATAAAGATGCTTGATCTTCGGACCGTCGTACATTGGTTTTTCAGGTCCACTTGCATTACCCGGATTTTTCTGAAAGCCTTTGATCGTATCATCCGCAAGAAAGAGTGTTACTACATCCCCTTCTTTTAAGATTTCCCTGCCATCGGCTTTTTTCCCATTGAGTTTAATATTCTTTTTTCGCAGCATCTTATAAAGAAAGCTCTTTGGTGCTGCATCTAAAAATTTGCCAAGCAGCTTATCCATTCGCTGTCCGGCTTCCATTCTGGTTACTTTGATTTCCTGCATAAAATCACCTAAAATCTATTTTAACGATATAAAAGTTTTAAAATCCATTCATTTGGAAGAATCTTTGCCGCTATATGCATGAGTTTCATGGATGTTTTGCAAATAGAAAGAGATTTTCCATGTTTTGCATCCATTAAAGCACGAACAACCACATCTTCCTTCTTCGCACGAAATGCCTTTTTATAGGCTGGGCTTTTGTGGATTGCTTCTGCACGGTCAAAAAATTCGGTTTCTACCGGTCCCGGACAGACACAGGTCACTTTAATCCCTTCTTTTCGAAGTTCTCGCCCGAGTGCTCTTGAGTAATTAAGGACAAATGCTTTGCTGGCCGCATATACGTTAAATCCTGGCTGTGGCAGGAATGCAGATGCAGATCCTACATTGATGATCTTAGAACCATATTTCATATATGGAATCGATGCTTGCGTGATTGCTTCTAATGCTTCACAGTTAAGTCTGATCATGCCTGTCTGATTTTTTACATCAATTTCCACTGTTTCACCAATAATTCCATATCCTGCTGCATTCACAAGTGTGGAAATTGCAGGCTGCTCTTTTTCTAATACTTCTTCGTATTTCTCCCAGCTTTCTTCATTTTCTAAGTCCATTGGGAATAATCGAAAGCCTTTTGTTGGATAACGCTCTGCAATCGAGATGAGCACATCCTTTCTTCTGGCAATCAGCCAGAATTCATCGATATTGGGCATATAACGAATCATCTGTCTCACAAATTCCGCTCCCATACCAGAGGTTGCCCCGGTAATGACTGCTACTCTTTTCATCGTTTTTTCCTTCCTTTTCCCGCGCTGCGGATGGTTTTCTTCTTACCACGTGCTTTTGCAGACACATTTGCCCCTTCTTTGCGTGGACGAAGTAAGCACTGCGGACCATAGCCGATCAGATCCATTCTGCCCGCTTTTTTAAGTGCTTCTACAACAATGTCGTAATTAGCCGGATTCTTGTATTGCATGAGTGCACGCTGCATCTGCTTTTCTTGCGGAGAGCGTGGCACGTAAACCGGCTGCATCGTTCTTGGATCAAGACCAGTGTAATACATGGTGGTCGATAACGTCATTGGTGTCGGATAAAAATCCTGCACCTGTTCTGGCTGATGATTGATTTCCTTTAAATAAAGAGCCAGTTCAATGGCATCCTTTAACGTGCTTCCCGGATGGGAGGACATAAGATATGGCACCAGATACTGATCCATACCAAGTTCGTCATTCATCTTGATATATTTTTCAACAAATTTTAAATAAACTTCGTGATTTGGTTTTCCAAGCTTTTCTAACACACGATTAGAAATATGCTCCGGCGCTACCTTAAGCTGCCCGGAAACGTGATATTTGCAAAGCTCACGTAAGAACGCATCACTTTTATCATAAACAACATAGTCAAAACGGATACCGGAGCGGACAAATACCTTCTTCACCTTCGGAATTTTTCGAAGCTTGCGAAGAAGTGCAATATAATCGCTGTGATCCACTTCCATGTTTGAACAGCCTGTTGGGAAGAGACATTGTTTTCTCTTACAAACACCTTTCGTCATCTGCTTTTTGCAGGCCGGCTGTCTAAAGTTCGCGGTCGGGCCGCCGACATCATGAATGTATCCTTTAAAGTCCGGATCCTTTGTCATCTCTTTTGCTTCTTCCACAATGGATTCATGACTTCTCGTCTGAATTATTCTTCCCTGATGGAAGGTTAAGGCGCAGAAATTACAGCCTCCAAAACAGCCACGGTTGCTGACTAAGGAGAATTTCACCTCTTTGATCGCTGGAATGCCACCTGCCTCCTCATAAATTGGATGATAGGTCTTCTGATATGGAAGCTTGTATACATCATCCATTTCCATCTGTGTAAGTGGTTTTGCCGGTGGATTCTGCACCACATAGCCACGGTTTCCATACGATTCCACCAAGGTCTTTGCGGTAAATGCATCCGTATTCTCATACTGGATCAAGAAGCTTTCTGCATAAGTTCTCTTGCTCTCACAGACCTCTTCATAGGTTGGAAGCTCTATATAATCATAAACAGTATCTAAATTCTTTGCACGATAAGCTGTTCCTGCCACATAAGTAATGTCTTTGATATCAATTCCTGCATCAAGCGCTTCTGCAACTTCAATCGTCGCATGCTCTCCCATGCCATATTCGAGTAAATCCGCCTGAGAATCCATCAAGATCGAACGTTTTACCTTATTGCTCCAATAATCATAATGTGCGAGTCTGCGAAGACTTGCTTCAATGCCGCCAATGATAATCGGTACATCCTTATAGGTCTGTCGAATGAGATTACAATATACAACCACAGCATAATCCGGTCGTTTTCCCATAACTCCTCCCGGGGTGTAGCTGTCTTTGCTACGGCGCTTTTTCGACACCGTATAATGGTTTACCATGGAGTCCATATTCCCGGCGGAAACCAAAAATCCAAGACGTGGTTTCCCAAATACATCAATACTCTTTTTATCCTTCCAGTCCGGCTGCGGAATCATAGCCACTTTAAAGCCATGGGCTTCTAACAGTCGACTGATAATAGCCGGTCCAAAGGATGGATGATCCACATAGGCATCCCCTGTGATGTATACAAAGTCTGGCTGTTCCCAGCCGCGCTTTATCATTTCTTCTTTTGTGATTGGTAAAAATGCATTTGCCATCGCGTAAATCCTCTAACGATTTTTCAAATTTCTGATTTCTTCTTCACTAAGTGGTCGATACGCCCCAATTTCGAGCGTTTCATCTAAAACAAGACTTCCCATGGAAAGTCGCTTCAGGTATACCACTTCTTTTCCTACTGCATGAAACATGCGTTTAATTTGATGGAATTTTCCTTCCTGAATTGTCACTTCAATTTTTGATTCTTCGTTCGAATCAAGAATTACAAGCTTTGCCGGAAGTGTCAAAGATTCTTCGCCGATATCAAGTCCTTCGGCAAACTTCTTCACATCTTCCTCATCTACTATTCCTCGAATTTTTGCATAATAGGTCTTATCCACATGCTTTTTCGGGGAAAGCAGCTGGTGGGCTAACTCTCCATCGCTTGTAAGTAAAAGCAGCCCTTCGGTATCTTTATCTAATCTTCCCACTGGGAAGAGATCTTTTCTTTTACTGTCTGTAATAAGGTCAAGCACGGTTTTGTCTTTCGCATCCTTCGTGGCAGATACTACCCCAGCAGGCTTATGAAGCATAATATATTCTTCTTTCGCATAACTGATGCTTCTGCCCTCTGCCGTAATTTCTACGTGATCCGGATCCACCTTCATCTCGGGTTTTTTGACAACCACGCCATCTACCGTAATCCTGCCCTTTTTGATCATCTGTTTTACTTCACTTCTTGTGCCTACAGACATCTCACTAAGAAGCTTATCAAGTCTCATTAATTTTGCCATCAGATCCATCTCCAAGCCGCTGCATATTTATTTTTGAGCTGACCGCGACTAAGTTTTCCCCAGCCTAATGGGAATCCATCGACGCAGACTAGCACCCATCCCTGTGGTCCGTCTACCATAAGAGATTCGCATTTTAAAAACTGAACGACTCTATCATCTTCAATCGATAAATCCACAATGCGAGGATAATCTTCTTTTGTAAGAGCCATGGCAAGACTCTGAGATGGCTCAAAACGATTTTTCTTGATGTCCCCAAGATAAAGTCCCGAACGCACAACGCGAATTCCTTTCATCTCTGGCATCACATCCGGCACGAGGTAGACCTTATCCTTAATTACCTGAAATACACGCCCCTTTGTATTAAGGCAGACGTCTTTTAAAAAGCTTTCTGCTTCTTTTGGCATCTTTTTGCTGCCCTTTGCGGACTTGATTTTTGCTGGCTTTCCATCGGCTTTTTTTAGTAATATCGCAAAATGACCTTCGCCGTGAATTTTGTGCGGCCACATGCGGTACGCATTTTTCAAATCTTCTCTGTCAGATCCAATCCATTCTGGATGTCCATGTTCTCTACCCGGAAAGTCAAATGCTTCCACCACCGATAAATCTTCATATTGATCTAAAATCCATGCAATGACCGCTTCATCTTCTTCCGGTGAAAATGTGCAGGTTGAATACACCAAATTGCCGCCTGGCGCAAGCATACGAATGGCACTTTCTAAGATATCCTTCTGGATTTCGCTGTAAAAGTCCGGTCCTTTTTCCTCCCAGTCCTTCATCATCTGAGGCTGTCTGCGAAACATCCCTTCCCCGGAACAAGGGGCATCTACTAAGACCTTATCAAAAAAGCCTTTAAACACTTTTGCAAGCTTTTCTGGCTTTTCACTTGTCACAACTCCGCAGTCCATGCCTGCCATCTCAAGATTTTTAACAAGCGCTTTTGCTCTTGATACACTGATATCATTTGATACGAGTAACCCTTCACCCATTAATTTTCCTGCAATCTGAGTGGATTTGCCACCTGGTGCAGCACATAAATCAAGCACCTTATCACCTGGATTTACTGGTAATAAGCTCGCCGGAAGCATAGCACTAGGTTCCTGAATATAATAAAGACCTGCGTGATAATAAGGATGCTTGGCTGGCTGAACTAGATTTGCATCATAATAATAACCAGTGTCACACCAATCAACCTTAGAATAAGCATAAGGACAGAATTTTAAAAATTCTGTCCCCTTAATTTTTAATGGATTGCTTCGAAGGCCATAATAACCTTCCTCTTCATAGGACGCCAAATATCTGTCCCATTCTTCTCCTAAATATGAACTTGTAATTTCTTCAAATTTTGCTGGAAGTTTCATCCTGACTCCTGTTTTCTAGCTAAGGCTCTGTGCTCCATGTCCCTCAGCAATTTTATCCAGCTGTCGTGCAAAATGAGCAAGCTTTTCAATGTCGTTTTCTTCAAACACTTGATAAAATTCACTCTGAATGCGAAGCACTTCTCGGCGGCTTGCCACTTTATAGAGATTCTGCAGATTGATCAAGATGTCGGATACTAAATTTTCTTTTACGATATTATAATTCTGCGCATCTAAGATTTCATCTCGTACGGCTGCCATCTCACGATCAAGAACAATGATCGCATTCGACGCATTGATTAACTTGTCCTGTACAAACTCTGGAATATGTCCACGATATTTATAATTTAATGAATGTTCCACGGTTGCCCAGAAATCCATCGCCAAGGTTCGAATCTGAATTTCTACCGGCAGCTTCTTCGGCCCATCCACCGTATTAACTTCATATTCTACAATCAAATGGAAGCTTCGATAGCCAGAGTTCTTCATGATATTGACATAGTCTTTTTCCTTAATGACCTTCATATCCGTTCTCTTGCCGATTGCATTCTTTACGCGGAAAATATCTTCCTCAAACTGGCAAATGATTCGCACTCCTGCCAGGTCAAGAATCTCTGTCTCCAAATCATTGATATTCACATTCTTCATCTGCATCTTTTCAATGATACTTGAAATAGATTTTACACGACCTTCCACACGCTGCATTGGAGAATACTTCCCTTCCAAATGGCGTTCATAGATCAAATGATTAAATTTTGTTACAATTTCGTTCACTGCAAGCTCATAAGGAGCAAGTCTTTTTCTCCATAACTGGATTTCCATATTCTCACCTTCTTCCATGATATTCTTATCATACTATGTATTCTGTCTGGGATCACTTGATAATCCATACTATTACACAGTAGTTCTAACTTATATATTATAACATAATTGTGTCAAAAAATCTATAGATTCTACACTTTTTAGTATTTTTATATGCCTTCATCTACAATTAAATTGCTGCCATCTGCTGCTGTTGTTGCAAGCTCATCGCAGCGTTCATTTTCCGGATGTCCTGCATGGCCTTTTACCCAGTGCCAGGTTACTTCATGTGGTTTCATCGCCTCAAGCATACGTTTCCACAAATCCATATTTAACACTGGTTTATTCCCTGCTCGCTTCCATCCACGTTTGATCCATCCTTCAATCCAGTGCTGATTAAATGCATCGATCACGTATTTGGAATCAGAATAAACATCCACTTGACAAGGACGGTTTAACTTTTCAAATCCGGTAATCACCGCCATCATCTCCATACGGTTATTCGTTGTTTTTACATACCCCTGGGAGTACTCTCTTCGATGCACTTCTCCCTTCGGATCAATATATTCTAATATAGTCCCATAGCCACCAGGTCCATTTGGATTTCCTCTGGCTGCCCCATCGGTATACATGGTAACTTTCATCGGATTCTCCTCCTTTTTGTAAAAAAGTGTGTTTCGTGCATTTGCGAAACATTTATAAGTGCGTTTCGCCCACTTCTTGCCCGAGCGGAATGCAAAACATCAAAAATCCTCCCACTAAAAGCAGGAGGACTAATTTTTCATTATATATACCTGAATCGTAGGTGCAAATAACGCAGCCAATTATCCAAGTAATTTATTCACTGCTGCTAATTTTACACAAACACAGAATACGTCCATAGCCTGCTGTAACTCATCACAGGTTGGATAAGTTGGAGCAATACGAATGTTAGTATCTGCCGGATCCTTCTTATAAGGATAAGTTGCGCCCGCACCAGTCATTACTACACCTGCTTCTTTCACAAGTCTTACTGTTTCTTTCGCACATCCATCGATTGTATCAACAGCCACGAAATATCCTCCCTTAGGAGTAGTCCATGTAAGAAGACCAGTTCCTGCTAACTCTTTTTCAAGAGTAGAAAGCACGATTTCAAATTTAGGCTTCATAGCATCTGCAAGCTTCGCCATATGAGCATGTAAGCCTTCTGCATTTTTAAAGAAACGCACATGTCTTAACTGATTTAATTTATCATGGCTGATTGTCTGGTAAGTCATGACACTCTTGATTTCTTCCACCATATCCGCATTAGCAGCTACAAAGCTTACACCAGCGCCTGGGAATGTGATCTTGGATGTGGAAGCAAAGTATAATGGACGGTTTGGATTGCCAGCTTTTTCGGCTTCTTCTAAGATATTTAATACTTTTACATCTTCATAAATTGGGTGAACACCATAAGCGTTATCCCAGAAAATTCGAAAATCAGGAGCTGCACATTTCATAGAAGCAAGACGTTTTACTGTTTCGTCACTGTAGCAGATTCCCTGTGGGTTGGAGTACTTAGGTACACACCAGATACCTTTGATGGATGCATCATTTAAAACTAATTCTTCTACCTGATCCATGTCTGGTCCTGTTTCTGTCATGCGAATTGGAATCATATCAATGCCTAAACGTTCACAGATACCAAAATGTCTGTCATAACCAGGTGCAGGACATAAGAATGTTACTTTATCAAGTCTGGACCACGGAATATTGCCTTCGGTTCCTGTTACCATGATACGCATGATATTATCAAACATAAGTGATAAG
Organism: Lachnospiraceae bacterium; assembly: GCA_024403555.1. Taxonomy (GTDB): domain Bacteria; phylum Bacillota; class Clostridia; order Lachnospirales; family Lachnospiraceae; genus Fimousia. Next base: position 21,865 of record JAKSRP010000013.1, read on the forward strand.
GAAGCAGTTCCACCTACGATGATCTGTTCTGCTTTCAGGCCAAATGCATCTGCAAATAACTGTTTCATCTCTGGAACACCATCTAAAATTCCATAGTTTCTTGCATCAAATCCTGTTTCTGTCTTACAGTTGTCAGCATTTAAAACAGTAAATAAATCATTGGTTAAATCAAGCTGACTTGGAGCTGGTTTCCCTCTGGACATATCAAGAGAAAGACCTGCTTTTACAAACTCATCATACTGAGCTAATAATTCTTTCTGTAAAACTTCTAATTGTTCTTTTGTATAGTCGATAATTGCTGGCATTACAAAAGTCTCCTTCCTGTTTGCATTTTATATTTTATCTTTTTCCTTCATTTTATCTTTATTTCTTATATTTTATTTCTATTTTATCTTTCTACTTTTTCACCGATTTTGCTTTCGGTACCATTAAGAAGTCGTCCGATATTGGCACGGTGACGCCAAATGGATAATCCACCAAGAATACATCCCATAATCACCATTGGAAGATTAAAACTGTAAAAGATTACAGAAAGAATCGGAATGGATACCATCAATAAGCAGGAGCCTAAAGATACATATCTTGTGATGGCAACGGTGATAATAAAGATGGCAAGCATAATCATCGTAAGGAGTGGATTGATTGCAAACATCACTCCACCAGTTGTAGATACACCTTTTCCACCTTTAAAGCCCATATGAACCGGGAAATCATGACCAAGCACTGCAGAAAGACCTGCAAGCATCATAACTGCCTGTGGATTCATTGCAATATGTGGACACACCAGAAATCTAGCAACAGTAACAATAATCACACCTTTTAATGCATCTCCAAGAAATGTAATCAAAGAAGCTTTCTTTCCAAGAACACGTAAAATGTTCGTTGCACCAGAGTTGCCACTTCCATAATCACGAATGTCAATACCATTCAACTTACCAAGGATAAATCCCCATTGAACACAGCCAAGAGCATATCCTAAGATCATTGTAATTATAAGTCTGATCATCGGTCATTCTTCCTTTCTCTCATAATGATATGAATTGGCGTTCCTCTAAAGCCAAAGGTCTGACGGATCTGATTTTCGATATATCTTGTATAGGAAAAATGTGTCAGTTTCTTATCATTGATGAAAATTACAAAGGTTGGTGGTTTTACAGACACCTGAGTGATATAGTAGAGTCTTAATCTCTTACCCTTATCAGATGGTGGCTGTTTCATAGCAACTGCTTCTGTTAAGATTTCATTGAGTACACCTGTCTGAATTCTTAAGTTACAGTTTTCAACGACTGCATCGATAATGTCAAATACTTTGTGAAGTCTCTGACCAGTCTTAGCAGAGATAAAAACAAGCTCTGCATAAGGCATATACGCTAAAGTTTCACGAACCTGGTTCGTAAATTTGTAGATGGTTTTGTCGTCTTTTTCTACTAAATCCCATTTATTCACGGCAATGATCACACCTTTGCCACGTTCATGGGCGATACCTGCAATCTTCGCATCCTGTTCTGTTACGCCTTCCGTTGCATCGATCATTAAGATGGCAACATCACAACGTTCCACTGCTGCAACAGTACGAATGATACTGTATCGTTCGATTTCTTCTTTAATCTTGTTCTTTCTTCTAAGACCTGCTGTATCGATAAAGATGTATTCTTTGCCATCTCTTTTTACTTCTGTATCAATCGCATCTCTGGTTGTACCAGCGATATCGGATACGATTACGCGGTCTTTTCCAATCAGCTTATTAATTAAAGAAGATTTACCACTGTTTGGTTTACCGATCACTGCGATTTTCGGACGATCGTCTTCTTCTTCCACTAAAGCTTCCGGATTACAATGCTGCATTACTTCATCAAGCATGTCTCCAAGACCTAAACGGGAAGATGCAGAAATTGGAATTGGGTCTCCAAGTCCAAGATTATAGAATTCGTACACATCCGCCATATATTTATCGAAGTTATCTACTTTGTTTACTGCTAATACTACCGGTTTCTTAGAACGGCGAAGCATATTTGCCACCTGGAAATCGGAGTCAACTAATCCCTGTTTTACATCCACAAGGAAAATGATTACGTCAGAAGTTGCGATTGCAATTTCTGCCTGCTCTCTCATCTGGGAGAGAATGATATCTTTTGTATCTGGCTCAATACCACCGGTATCTACCAGAGTAAAACTCTTATCAAGCCATGACACGTCTGCAAAAATACGGTCACGGGTAACGCCTGGAGTATCTTTCACGATGGAAATCTTCTCGCCAGCGAGCGCGTTGAACAGAGTGGATTTACCAACGTTGGGTCTACCAACAATTGCTACCATTGGTTTACTCATATTCTTTCTCCTTTCAAAAATGACCAATCACAAGGTCAATCCTTCATATGATTTTACATGATTCGCAAAAAAATGTAAAGCAAAAACCGAAAATGAATCTATAACATAATAAATCCACCACGATTACCTCTTTTGCCCTTACTTGCTCTATGGGAAAAAAGAAGTTTGTCATTGCAGCAGGTGCAAAGATCCGTCACATCAAGATGCTCCGGTAATATTCCACAGTCAAGTAAGATCAACTCATTCGTTTTCCACAAATCAAGCTGATATTTTCCATTTTTCTTATCAATTAAGATGTCCTCCACCCAGTCTGGAAATTCTTTTTGAAACTGGACAGCCACATCTTCCGAAATTTCATAACAATCCTGGCAAATGGATGGTCCAACTGCTACGATAATATCTTCTGGCTTAGAACCAAATTCATTCATCATTTTCTCAACGGTCACTCTGCCCATACGATGAACCGTTCCCTTCCATCCGGAATGAGAAACCGCAACGACACATTTTACCGGGTCATAAAAGAAAAGTGGCACGCAGTCTGCATAGCTCGTTACCATCGGAATTCCCGGAATGTTCGTCATCAGACCATCCATACCGGTCATCACCTTGCCACAATCCTCTTCAGTTACAATTTTAATGTCCGTTGTATGAATTTGATTTGAAAAAACGAGCTTTGCAGGATCAAATCCAATCGCGTTTCCGATTCTTCGGTAGTTTTCATCCACCGCTTCTTTTTCATCTCCACGATTATAGGATAAATTCATGCTTTCGAAGATTCCTGTGCTGACCCCGCCCATTCTAGTGGAAAATCCGTGAATCACACCCGCTTTACTAAGCTTATCAAAAGTCAAGTATGGAACACCTTCCTTCTCAACCAAAATGGTAGATTGATTATTATTTGCTTTTTTCCATGTCACTTCCATGATTTTCTCCATTGATATTCAAATGCATTCTTATAAATTGTCAAATGTTTCCCGTCAATCGCCGCCACATCAAATCTCATCTGCAAATGCGCCACCTCCGGGTGGGTCAGAATATAATAATCTGCCACTCGACAAATGATTCGCTGCTTGTTTCTGGTGACTGCCTCCTCTGGAGCACCCATGCGTACGGTTTTACGGTATTTTACCTCCACAAATACCAGATTGCTGCCATCGACTGCAATTAAGTCCACTTCGCCAATCCGGTTTCGGAAGTTTATTTCTAAAATCTGATAGCCATGCTTCTTTAGCACCTTGGCTACGAGAGTTTCATAGTGAGTTCCTGTTTTTCTGTTATTCAATAAAAGTCCCTGTTATTCCACAAAATTACCTACAAAGGTTTTTCTGTGAATTGGTGTGATACCAAGTGTTTTAATCCCTTCAATATGCTTTCCTGTTCCATACCCTTTGTTTGAAGCAAAGTCATATCCTGGATAGATCTTGTCAAATTCCACCATCATATGGTCTCTTGTCACCTTGGCAATAATACTTGCAGCGGCAATGGAAACACTTTTTGCATCCCCTTTGATGATTGGCACCTGTGGAATATCCACTTCCGGAATGTGTACTGCATCATTAAGCAACACGTCCGGTCGAACCTTTAAGTTTCCAATTGCCTGGCGCATTGCCTCATAGGTGGCATTTAAAATATTGATCTCATCGATTCGCTCGCAGGAAGCCATACCAATCCCGATTGCGATCGCTTTTTCCTGAATCTCTACAAAAAGCTCTTCTCTCTTCTTTTCCGAAAGCTTTTTCGAGTCATTAATATATAAAATTTCACAGTCCTTTGGCAAGATGACAGCCGCAGTCACAACCGGACCAGCAAGAGGTCCTCTTCCTACTTCATCAATCCCGCAAATGTACTCGCAAAAATCATATTCTCTTTCATAGGAACGCATCTGGTATACTCGTTCCTTCTCTTTTTGAAGTTTTTCAAGCTTTTTATCAAAGCCTTCTACTAATTTTATTACCCCAGCACGCTCATCACTGCGAAAAGCATCAACTGCTTCAAAATTGCCGCTATCAAATGCCTCGTTGATGGCTGCCTTGATTTCTCCAATTTTCATATAAATATTCCTTTCAGACTGGCATCTTCCACGCCAGACCTTAAATCACAAAAGGGGTTTTAAGCTCCCTTAAAACCCCTTTTAATAATCTTTATTCCGGTAATTCTAAAGTGATATGCCCTATTTTACCACTTCTAAACTCTTCTAACAATAAAATAGCCGCTTTATCAAGATCGTACTCTCCGCCTTTTGCAAGACATTTTCTGTTTTTAGCAATTCCCTCTAATACTGCCACGCGGTCAGCAGATTCATCTACTTCGTAACGCTGGGCAAGTACTCCTGGATAGCTTTCCTGTAAATAGGAAATAAGTTCAATTGCCATCTCAGAGCGGTTAAGGAGTTCATCCTTAATAGAACCAATCAGAGCCAGACGAAGACCGATCATCTGATCATCAAATTTCGGCCATAAAATACCGGGTGTATCTAACAATTCAATATTCTTATTGAGCTTGATCCACTGTTTTCCTTTTGTTACACCAGGCTTATTGCCAGTTTTTGCACAGGCTTTTCCTGCAAAACTATTGATAAAGGTAGACTTGCCAACGTTAGGAATCCCAACGATCATCGCACGGATTGGACGATTCTTAATTCCACGTCTTCTGTCACGTTCAATCTTTTCTTTGCAGGCATCCATAATAACACCATTTACCGCTTTCACGCCAGTGCCTCTCTGAGAGTTTACTTTTGCAACAGCAAAGCCTTTGTTTTTAAAATATTCTTCCCATTTCGCAGTCGCTGCCGCATCTGCTAAATCTGTTTTGTTAAGTAAAATTACTCGAAATTTATTTCTTGCTAAATCATCGATATCTGGATTTTTGCTAGAAAGGGGAACTCTGGCATCTACAAGCTCCACTACAATATCGATTAATTTAATATTTTCCTGCATCATACGCTTTGCTTTTGTCATATGACCAGGGTACCACTGAAAATGCATCTTTTTCTCCTCTCTACCAAAGTTTGAAAATGATTCTTCCGACAATATCGTCTTTGTTCACATTGCCGACACTTGCAACGCGTGAATCTACACTGTTGTTATAATTATCTCCAAGTACAAAATACTGATTTTCTTTTAAGGTAATCGGTTTGCTAGCGAGCCCGGCAGAAATGATTGGTTCTTCTCCCTTTTGCTCCACTGCTTTATCATTTACCAAAATCTGTTCATCACTGATTAACACCGTGTCTCCCGGAACAGCGATGACTCTCTTTATATAGTAGGAATTGTCTTCATCACCATTTCGAAATACAATAATATCGTTTTGTTTTGCATTTGTAAATCTGACACCAATCAAATGCTGTCCATTTTGAATCGTTTCCTTCATAGAATCACCTTTCATGGTAATTCCAAATCCAACAAAACGAACAAGCACAAAAGCAAGAAGAATGGATGCGATTACACCTACTGAATAAAAAATAATCTTCTCACGCAGCTGACGTTTCTGGTTTTGTCGAAAGGAATCGGAATAAGAATAGTATGATGACATAAAAACACTCCTTATACATCTTTGAAATTAGGAATCTTTGAAATTAGTGAAAAATAGGGACAAGCTTTCACTCGTCCCTAGAAAAGTTCTCTTAATACTAACGTACTCTTTCTTTAACTTTTGCTCTCTTACCTACACGATCACGTAAGTAATATAATTTTGCTCTTCTTACTTTACCAAGACGAACAACTTCAATCTTATCAACGATTGGGCTGTGTAATGGCCATGTTTTTTCTACGCCAACACCGTTAGAGAATTTTCTAACTGTGAAAGTTTCACGAGCGCCGCCACCCTGTCTTTTGATTACAGTACCTTCGAATACCTGGATTCTTTCGCGGTTACCTTCTACTACTTTAGCGTATACTTTGATTGTGTCACCAACATTGAATTCTGTAATGTTAGCTTTTAACTGAGCGTCTTCAATTTTCTTAATAATGTTATTCATTGTGCTTCCTCCTATTAATCTTAGATGTTCTTAATACTTTTCTTCATGCAATCTATATGCAACATGCAAAACCCTTTGTTTTGCGCGTAACAGAGGACCATCCTATTTGTCACAACTATCACATCATAGCATAGCAAATGCGAAAATGCAAGCACTATATTATTTATTTTCAGAATTATTTTTCTTCTTTTTTCGTTTCTTCTTTATCACTGGCGGATGCGCTTCCATATGTTTTTCATACAGATCCGGACGCCATCTCTTCGTGCGCTCTAAGGACTGTTCATAGCGCCACGCTTCAATATTCTTATGATGCCCCGAAAGCAGCACCGCCGGAACTTCCTTATCATGCCACACGGCAGGTCTTGAATATTGTGGGTATTCTAAAAGATTATCGTAAAAGGTTTCAATATCAGCACTGACATCGTTGTGTAATACGTCAGGTACGAGTCTTGCAATCGCATCGATCATAACCATAGCAGGAAGTTCCCCTCCGGTTAATACATAATCCCCGATGGATACATAATCAGTTACTACTTCTTCTAATACTCGTTCATCAATGCCTTCATAATGCCCGCACAAAAAGATCAGATTTTCTTCTTTTGCAAGTTCCTGCGCCATGTCCTGTGAAAATGTTCTTCCCTGTGGTGTCATGTATAACACTCTGGCATTTCCGCCAAGCTGCTTTTTCACATGTTCTACACAGGCATATACCGGCTCCGCCTGCATTACCATGCCGGCTCCGCCACCGTATGGATAATCATCCACCTTCATATGCTTATTGGTAGAGAAGTCTCTGATATCTGTCGTTCCAATGGTAATCAACCCTTTTTCCATGGCACGGCCTAAAATACTTGTATTACATCCCTGCTTAATCATCTCAGGAAATAATGTACATACATGAAAATTCATTACATTCTCTCCTAATCTAATAAACCTGGCATAATATGCACAGTCATTACTTCTTCATCTAAATCAACATCTAAGATGCAGGAAGGAATTGCCGGGAAGAGTACTTCTTCTCCATCTAATGTTTCAATTACATAAACATCATTTGCTCCTGTAAGCATAACATCTTTCATCGTACCAAATTCTTCGCCTTCATCTGTTACAACCTTTAAGCCAATTAAATCCACGATGAAGTTTTCATTTTCTTCTAATTTAACAGCGTTCTTACGTGTAACATAGAGATCACACTGCTTGAATGCTTCTACATCATTGATATTATCAATACCCTTGAATTTTAAAATAACTAGATTCTTCTGAAAACGTACCTGCTCGATTTCCATCTTGCGACGTTCTCTTCCAGTATCTAATAAAACACTCTTTAATTTCTTAAAACGTTTTGGATCATCTGTGGTTGGGAATACCTTCACTTCCCCACGAATCCCATGTGTCTTGGTGATCACACCAACTCTTAAGATATCTTCCATAATATGGTTACTCCTTCTATATCAAATATGATTGTCTACTATATATTGCTTTTATAACTATACACGCTTCGTCATCGATTTTAGCATGTATGGAATGAGTATAGCATAGATTATTCGAAGGGTAAATGATACAAATTTTGATTTTAGCATATATCGGCACAAAAAAATCCCCCGGCATTTCTGCCGAGGGGTTTTTCTTTTTGTATGATATAAGTTAAGAATTTACTTTTAAAAGTCCAAATCTTAGAGTGGGCTTTCTCCAAATACTTTCTTGTATCTTGCGATGAAGTATAATGTTACTACTAACTGAACTGCAGCTAAGATAAGCATTAAGAGCATTAATGTGTAAACTGCGGAAGCTTCACCTACCATTGTTGTTAATGTAGCAACGATAACTGGCATGGAGTAAGAAGCTAAGCCCATGAATGTGTAGTAAATACCTGTGTTACGTCCTTTAGGACCTGGAACGAATTCCTGAACAACAGAAAGACCTGTCTGAAGAGCACCACCTGCACAACCAAAACCTAATAAAAGGATAGCTGCGTAAACGATTGTGATCTGGTGAATGAATAATACGCCTGCTAATGCAGCAACTGTAAGTACACAGTCAACGATTAAAACTTTTAATGGATGCCATTTTAATTTGGACATCATTACAGCCCAGAATGCTACAGCAACGATAGAACCAACCTGGTACATTGTTGTCATAGAAGCAGCCTGCATTTCTGTTAATCCACAGTAAGCAAAACCGAATGCTTTTGTATACTGCTGAGCACCATACATAACAGCCATTACTAAGAATGCGTAGAAGTATGTTAATACAGATGTTAAAGCACCTGGAGCAACTAACTGTCTTTCTTTAGCAGCTTTAACTTCGTCAGATACTACACCACCTGTTGTGTCTGTCTTAGCAGCTAATGCTAATAATACGAAGGACATAACAACTGGGAAGTATTTGGATACGTTAGAAGAGCTTCCTAATTTAGCGGATACTGCAACGTAAACTACGATAGCAGCTACTACGATTACTAATGGCATAGTAAGTTTCTTCATCTTTTCAGAAGAATCAGTACCTTTGTTTTCATCATCGTATGCATAAGAAGCGAATGCAGCTAATGCTAATACTACGAAGGACATTGCAAGAGGGATAATAACGTTAATCTGTGGTCTCTGTGCATTGTTGTTCATTACAGCAATAAGTGGATAGAAGATAGAAGATAAAGCTACGAAGAACTTAATCATGATTAATGCTGTACCAGGAGCTGCTGGATATGCTTCCTGAACTGCTGGGTAACCAGAAGCATCCCAGAAACCGGATGTAGCTAAACCAGCCATAAGACCAGCTGTAGCTGCAACTACTGCACTACCGGTTGTTAACATTGTAGCGAAGCAGAGAACGTAAAGTACTGCACCACCAACCATAAGTTTTTTACGACCGATAACGTCAGAGATTTCTCCACCAATCCATACAGAGATCATCTTACCAAAACCTGTCCAAGCTACAGCTGTGGAAACTGCTGCTGCACCTGCTAAATAAGAAGCAGATGTAGGATCAGCTGTCATATCAAAGCCCCATTTTGTAGCGAAATAAATCTGGTTCTGGGAGAAGATTAATGCCTGCATACCATGTGTAAGGTAAGCCATATATACGGCTACCATAGACCAAATATACTTTTTAGCTTTCATTTGTACATTTCTCCTTTTTCTTTTCTAATATTAAATTGTAAATGTTCCGGAACATTGGGTAATGTTCCACAAAATATGATTTATCCTGCTCTCTTCAGAATAAATCCGTGCGTTAATTTCTTAACTTATCACAACACACAAGCACCATATCATACTTAGGCACTATTAAAAGTATACCATCGAACAATAGACTGTTCAACATAGTATTCGTTTCTTTTTTAGAAACTTTTTATAAATATCTCGAATTGATTATAGGTTTTTTACAATTATTTCTAATCAATTCGAGATTTTATCATAATTTATTGGTAAATAATAGATTATTTACCAGCTTTGAATGCCTGATATTCTTCTACTGGCATTGCTTTACCTGTGAATAATTCATAGTTTAAAGCACCCTGCCATAATAACATACCAGCACCACCGATTGCTGCAGCACATCCAGCTTCTTCAGCGTCTAAGATTAACTGAGTTTTTTCTGGGTTGTAAACTGTATCAGCAACTACTAAGTCTTTTCTTAATAATTCTACAGGAATTAAAGACTGTCCATCTAATGGTTTCATACCAACAGATGTAGCATTGATTAAAATATCACAAGCGTTAACTGCTGCTGCAAGTGCTTCTGCATCTTCTACAGGAGTAACGGATACTTTACAATCTGGAGTTTCTTTCTGAAGTTTTTCAACTGTTCCTTCAGCTCTTGCATAGAATTCATCTTTGCGGTTGAAGATTGCAACTTCTGCAGCGCCGTCTAATGCAGCCTGAACTTCGATAGCTGTAGCAGCACCACCAGCACCTAAAACAACAAGTTTTTTACCAGCTACTTCTACGCCGTTAACGGATAAGTTCTTGATGAAACCTTTACCGTCTGTTACATCACCATATAATCTGCCGTCTCTGTTAACGAATACGTTACAAGCGCCGATGATCTTGGATGCATCAGATAAATCGTCCATTAATTCGGAAGCGATGTTTTTAACTGGCATTGTGAAGTTACCACCACGAAGGTTCCATAATTTACATGTGCTTAATGTCTGTTCCATATCTGGAATATTAACATCAAATGCAACGTAAGCAAGATTTAAATCATCATGCTGGAAGCAGAAGTTGTACATAGCTGGGGATCCAGAGTGTCCAACTGGTGTTCCGAAAAGTGCTAAAAGACCTGTGCGGCCATCAATTCTTTTTTCCATTTTAAAATCTCCTATTTTTCAAAAAACGCTGCCCGCCACACACAAAGCGGGCAGCACATGCTTATTTATTCAATAATATCTATAAAAGAATAGTTATGATTGATTATAATTTAAGAGCTACATCGTAAGCTTCTTTTGTAGCATCTAATGCTCTACGAGCACGGATAGCATCACCTACAACGTGTACTTCTGGAACCATGTCTTTGATTGCTTCTGCGAAGTCATAAACAACAGTTCTTGTACCATCTTCAGCTGTTTCCATATGAGAGTATCTGGATACAAATCCCATGGAAAGAACAACTGTGTCAAATCCGCGTGCTTCGTATAATGTTTCGTCAGATCTGTCTGCTGCGTTCTTGTAGCTTACGCCATCTGGGAAGATTTCAGATACAGCTGCGGATACGATCTGTTCGATTCCGTATTCTTCAAATGCTTCCATTAAGAATACTCTATGTTCGTGGATTACGTCTGGTCCGATAGCATCTCTCATTTCGATGATGGATACTTCATGGCCCTGTTCAGCTAAGAATTCAGCTGTTTCAGCACCTACCATACCACCACCAACTACTAATACTTTCTTACCGATTGGACGTTTTCCGTCTAAGCAGTCAATACCATGAACGATTTCTGGAGATGTGATACCTTTGATGAATGGAAGTACTAATGTCTGAGAACCTGTAGCTAAGATAACTGCTTCTGGAGCACCTTCTTTGATCATTGCAGGTGTAACTTCTGTGTTCATCTTGATTTCAACGCCAGCTTTTTCACATTTTGTGATGTAAGATCTGATCATGTTTGTGATATCGCCTTTTCCTGGAGGGAATGCAGCGAGTCTCATGTTACCACCGAGAACGTCTTCTTTTTCGAATAATGTTACTTTATGTCCACGGATCTGAGCTGTGTAAGCAGCGTAAAGACCAGCAGGACCACCACCGATAACCCAAACGTTTTTGGATGTTTCAGCAGGTGTGATTCCTTCAAGTTCACGTCCTAACTGTGGGTTTGTTAAACAGCAGATCTGGTTACCAGCATACATGTTAGCAACACAACCCTGTAAACAAGCGATACAAGGTGTTAAGTCTTCTAATCTGCCTTCCTGAGCTTTGAGTGGAGTTTCAGGATCAGCTAAGGACTGACGACCAAATGCTACTAAGTCAGCTTTGCCTGTCTTAACCATGATTTCTGCGAACTGTGGTTCTGTATAACGACCAACAGTGATAACTGGGATAGAAACAGATTTCTTGATGTTATCTACTAATTCAGCAGAGAAACCACCGTGAAGACCTGTTGGAGCCCACATATATTCGTCTTTTAAGTGTACAGCACGGGATACGTGTAAGCCGTCGATACCTAAAGATTCAAGGTAAGCAGCGATTGCACACATATCGTGGTTATCAAGACCACCAAACATATCTTCTGTGGAGTTGATACGAGCTAAGATAGCGATTTTGCCTTCTGTAGCTTTCTGTACTTCTTCAACGATTAATCTGGAGAATCTCATTCTGTTTTCGAAAGATCCACCAAATTCATCAACTCGTTTGTTTGTTCTTGGGGACATGAAAGAGTTTACTAAGTAACCGTGAGCCATATGGATTTCAACAGCGTCAACGCCTGCTTCCATAGCACGTTTAGCAGCTACACCGTAGCCTTTAACTAATTCATATACCTGTTCTGTTGGGATTGCTTCTGGAATGTCTTTTCCAAATGCGTTTTTGATTGCTGTAGCAGCCTGGATTGGACGACCTGCGTTTTTAGCATTTCCGTCTGGACCAGCATTCTGTAACTGAATGGAGATGCAAGCACCTTCTGCATGAGCGTTGTCACAGATTTTCTTTAAGCTTTCTACAGATTCAGGAACGTATAAACATGGTTTACGAGGGCCACCTTTTGCTCCTTCATGTACTACTGTAGCTTCGATAGTAATTAAACCGAACTGACCTTTTGCTCTTGCTGTATAGTAAGCAATAGACTGATCACTCCATGTACCGTCTGTGTTTGCAAAGTTGTTACCCATTGGAGGTACAACAAAACGGTTCTTTACTGTCATAGGTCCAATCTGAATTGGCTGAAACATTGCTGTAAATTTCACTAGAATACACTTCCTTTTCTAAAAATTGGGCTTATTAGGGTATTTTTCGTTTTTCTTATTTATAATGTGTTTTATATCTTGTCGTTATAGCCCCTCTACCCTTTTTCCAGATAGAGGAGACTGTATACTTTATTTGAACGTTTAATTTTTAAAAAGATGATTCCGAACTAAAAATTAGTCTTCTAATGCTTCTGTCCAACCAGCAGCTTCTAATGCTTCTTTAGCACCTTCAAATGTGATCTTAGCGCATTCAGCTACACCTTTAGCTAAAAGGTTATCAGAGATAACTTCTACACCGATCTGTTTTGGAACGATACCATGATCTTTAACCATCTTTAACCAGTCAGCTGTACATCCGATACCAGGACCTTTGCCTGCAGATGGAGCAAGACGGTCATGCATAGATTCATCACGTAATACGGATGGAGCATAAGATCTTTCCCAAACGTCGTTGATCTGGATAGAACAGAATTTGTCTGCTGGAATACCTTCTAATTCTTTAACATCGATAGGTGTTCCCCATTTTACCCAGTGCCATGTATCGATATGTAACATAGCGTTGTCACATCCGGATTCTCTTACAACATCCCAACCTTTTTTGATATCAGGAATACCAGAATATGGCATTGGTTCTACACCGATGATGTACTTGCCAGCTCTCTGACATAATTCTTTTAATTTCTGAGCTGTGTACTCAACAGAGTAAGTTTCCATAAGACCACAGTTGATCTGTTCTACGCCGAATAATTCACACATGTGGAAGCACATCTGTTCTTTGTATTTCTGTTCGTAAGAACGTTTTTCTTCACACCACTGAACGATGTATTCTACTTCAGAACATACGATGCCGTATTTGTCTAAGATATCTAAGATATCCTGGTCTGTTAAACCTTCCTGTAAAGCATCAACGTATGTTTCTGCACGTAAACCGATTCCATCGTAACCAGCTTCTGCTGCAGCTTTAACACGTTCTTCGAAAGAACACTGATCTCCAAGTGTCCAGGAACTTACTGTAATTGGCATTTTTTTAGACATAATAAAAACTCCTTTCGTTTGCCTTAAAAGCTCTCTCTTACTTTTAGGCGTTTCACTTTTTTACTATTTCATTATACGATATTTTTTTCACAATAACAAATCAATATTATCAAAACAATCCATAGATTTTATTAATAATTTATGATATACTATCATCAGAGTTTTTTACACAATTAAAACAATTATTTAGGGGCATTTTAAGGAGGAATTATGAACTTATATCATCTTCGATATTTCATCGTGCTGGCTAAACTGGAGCACTATACGAAAGCCGCTGCCGAGCTTTCAATTACCCAGCCATCCCTAAGCCACGCAATCTCTTCTCTCGAACAGGAATTAGGCGTGAACCTGTTTGAAAAAGAAGGTAGAAACATCGTATTAACAAAGTATGGCAGAATGTTTTTAGCGGATGTGGAAAGGTCTATGGAGATTTTAGATTCAAGCATCCGACAGGTAAAAGCAGTTGGATCCGGAGAAGGCGTAATCGACCTTGGTTTCTTAAGAACCTTAGGTACTGATCTCATTCCAGAGATGATTCGCGGATATCAGGAAGAATATCCGGACAGAGTTGTTGATTTTCGCTTAAATACAGGGGTTACAGAGGATTTATTAGAAGGATTAAAGTCTAAAAAGTACGATATGGTCATCTGCTCAAAGCTTCCGAAACAGCCATCCGTGGAATTTATCCCGGTTGCTCAGCAGAAATTAGTCGTTGTTGTTCCCGAAGATCATCCATTGGCTTCTCGTAACAGCATCACATTATCTGAAACGATCCCATATCCACAGATTATCTTCTCTAAGCGAAGCGGTCTTCGCCCAGTTATTGATGAGCTTTTCGATGCCATCGGCGAATATCCGGAAACCGTTTATGAGATCAAGGAAGATCAGGTAATTGCAGGTTTTGTTTCCAACGGCTTTGGTATTGCAGTTGTACCAGATATGCCAATCTTAAACACTATGAAGATCAAGAAATTAGATATCGTAAGTCCAAACTGGCAGAGAATCTTCTATCTTGCATTCTTAAAAGATAAGTATATCTCACCAGCAGCACAGACCTTTAAAAATTATATTATCGAACACAGTCTGTTAGAATAATCACTATAATAATGCAAACAAAAATCCCGAAGTTTCAATCGAAACTCCGGGATTTTTTATTAAAATACGGTCTTTTTCTATCTATAGATATAGCATTATCTATTAATTTTATCTATATATGATTTCTTTCATTTTGTCAGATTTCTGTGATTTTTCTAACAGAGTTCTTTTAATTTTGTGAAAACGTTTGTCATATCTGTCTTAATAATGCTTTTCTGGATGCCATATAATTGTCTATATTTTTTTGTATTGCCCGCATCCGGCTCATACTCATTGGAAATTTCCAGATAATCTTCAAGCTTTTCTTTGATATTATCTACATCCTTACTTGCAAATGCACCAAACAAGCAGTTCATATTTACTGCGCCGCCTGCTTCTTTCATTGTGATCACGCGGCTGTCTAACATATCCGCTTTCATCTGATTCCATAAAGTATTCGCACTTCCACCTTCTGTAATCGCAATTCGGCTAAGATCTACACCTGCACTACGATACAAATCCGTAATTTCCATATAATCATATCCAATTGCTTCTAAAACTGCACGCCACATTGTATACTGGTCCGTATCAAGCGTCATATTTAAAAAGCATCCGGTCGCATTTGCCTGTTCGCCCATGCCGCCAGTTAAATACGGAAGAAAGATGGTACCATTTGCTCCAACCGGAATCTTCTTTGCCCCTTCTGTCATCACATCATAATAAGCGCCGGATTCTTCATGCTTGCATACAGAATCCTTAAACCAGCGAAGAGCAAGACCACCCGTACGAATGTAACCCCAATAAAAATACGTATCAGGAAGAGTTCCACTGTTAAAAATTAATCCAGTGCCGTGCTTAGACAGTTCCGGAACAATTCCTTTTGTAGAAACACAAAACATTGCACAAGTTCCGGCAACATCGACCGCATGACCAGCCTCTAAGATACCACTTCCGATCATGGACTGCATGGTATCCCCAGCGCCACCACACACAGGAGTTCCTTCCGGTACACCCGTCGCCAGAGCCATTTCTTTAGAAAGACCGCCAACAATATCCCAAGGTTTTACGATTTTCGGCAAATAGGATGGATCAATCCCAAGGATGCCTAGCTGATTTTCATCCCATTCTTTTTTATAAACATCATAACCAAGCCCCCACCCAGACATAGCACCCCAGTCGATGAACATATCATTTGCGGACAAGCCAGCCAAATGCGCCAGCACATATGGTGCGTTATGAATGAATTTTACGCCTCGTTCCTTAAAGTTTTCATTATTTTTCAAAAACCAACGGGCAAACATAGCCGGAAACATGCAGCTTGCATCCGCATTTCCTGTTTTTTCGCCCCAAAGATCCAAATTCATGCTGTTGATATACTGCACATCTTCTTCTGTTCGGGAATCAAGATAGTTGATGTAAGGAGTGATGGCATTCCCATTCTCATCAACACCTGCGATACCACAGATAATTCCATCCCCCATAATAGAACGAATGTTAGCTGGATCTAACCCTTTTTCTTTCATCTGATCCGTGCAGTCTTTCATGCATTTTACGGTTAATTCAAGATATTCATCCACATCCATCTCAACCCATCCAGGATTTGGATAGTTTAATGTAGTCGGCATGCTTTTCGCTGCCACCTGATTCATATTTTCATCGCAGATTACCACTTTTACACTCTGAGTACCTGCATCAAAACCAACATAATACTTATCCATAAAAAAATGCTCCTTTCTTAGTATCTTCAATGACATGTTACCAATTAGAGAGCATATATTTTTTTATTTCGCGATTATTAACATTCATATAAATGAAAATAGCTCTGAACTGTGATGCTCAGAGCCATAAATATCATATCATAATCTTCCACGATTACTCTCTTCTCTCATCCAGACTATACTGTCGGTTCCGGAATCACACCGGATCATGCCTTTCGGCTCGCGGACTCACTTACGCATACCGCCGGTCGGGAATCACACCCTGCCCTGAAGAAATATGTAATTATTATTCCTTTATTATAATACTTTACTAATCGTGTTTTGTAAAGTCTTTTACTTTGTATTCTTCTTTTTCGATGGCTTTGGTTCGTAGCCTTCGGCATACTTAAATTTAAGGCCTTCACCTGTTCCACCCACACCAAATGCTTCTGTACTGTCTGGTTTTAATACAACACCAACGGTCTGGAAAATAAGCTGAATATCTCTTAAAATATTATAATTTTCAATATACATGATATCCATCACTAATTTATCTTTTGGAGTCGTATTATATTTACCAGCAATCTGCGCATAACCGGTGAGCCCGCCTTTCACACGAAGACGATATCTAAATTCAGGAAGCTGTTCTTCGTATGCATTCACGTTCTCGATCATCTCCGGACGTGGTCCAACAAAGGACATATCGCCCTTTAAAATATTAATGAGCTGTGGAAGTTCATCAATACGTGTCTTTCTAAGAAAATGTCCTGGTTTTGTGATTCGGTCGTCATCTTTTTGTGCAGATTTATTCTCAACATTCTGCTTCATGGTTCGAAATTTATAAACTTCAAAGATTCGGCCATTTAAGGTTGCTCTCTTCTGTTTAAAAAAGACCGGACCGCCATCAAAACGCTTGATTGCAATCGCTGCAATAATACCAATCGGAAGTGCAAAAATACCACCAAATAATACAAGGGCAAGGTCTAAGCATCGTTTCATAAAACGCTGTTCAATACGAAGTCCATCCGCTTTGTAATTCAGGAAGGATACATCATCAAGCATATAATACTCAGAGTTTACTTCGATAATGTCATGTAATTCCGGGTTATAATAGATGTTGATATTTTCTTTATAACAGAATCTTACGATTTCTGTTCGCTTCTCAATCGGAACATCATAGAGAAATACGGTATCATAATCCTTAATCAGACTGCAAATGTCTTTCTCATGGTAATCAAAAGCAGCTTCTGGTTTGTACTGCTTTTTATATTTTGAAATAACTCGCATGATCATATTGAGTTTTTTCTGACTAGAAGTAACAATACAGCTTTTTTCTGGTTTATTAATCGCAAAGAATAATTCATTACCGCCATAAGTAAAGATTGCAATCATCAATACCTGCATTACAAACACTGCTAAAAGCCAGCTGATACTACGAAGTCGGAATGCATAAACACTCGCAGCATTCGTTCTCATGATCATCAGTTCCACATAAGTAATTGCATCCGTAAAGAAGGTTGCTAAAGCCATGGATGTAATAATCGGTTTACTCTTCTTTCTTCCGATTGCAAAACCACCATAGATTGACACAAAAAGGAAGATACTGATGATAAAGGTAACCGAACAGATACCCAATGTTCTAGAAAGTGTCGTCAACGCATGGTTTTCCTTGCCAAGACCAATTAAAAAGGTTCCTAAAAGTCCAAGATAAAGAAGAATCTTTAATCCAATCCAGATAGGAGAATCCCATCTGCGTTCTTTTTTCATTAATTCCTGCATAATACACCACCGTATTCATTCTAAAATTTGTCTGAATAATCAGACTATCGCTAGCATAATTATACTATTCTACAGAAATATTGTCAAAAAGAGATGAAAAAAATCCCCCAGGAATTACTTCCTGAGGGATTAAATAATCATTTATTATTTTGACCTGTATGGCGGTTCTTATTTCTGTGCGATTGCTGCCTGAGCTGCTGCTAAACGAGCAATTGGTACACGGAATGGAGAACAAGATACATAGTCTAAACCAATCTTGTTGCAGAATTCTACAGAAGATGGGTCTCCACCATGTTCACCACAGATACCGATGTGAAGAGCTTTGTTAACTGGCTTACCAAGTTTGATAGCCATTTCCATTAACTTACCAACACCGTTCTGGTCTAATTTAGCAAATGGATCGTTTTCGTAGATCTTGCTGTCATAGTAAGCATTTAAGAACTTACCAGCATCGTCACGGGAGAAACCAAATGCCATCTGTGTTAAGTCGTTTGTACCGAAGCAGAAGAAGTCAGCTTCTGCAGCGATTTCGTCAGCTGTAAGAGCTGCTCTTGGGATTTCGATCATTGTACCAACTTCGTAATCAAGAGCTGCACCAAGTGCTTTGATTTCAGCGTCAGCTGCGTCTACAACGTATTTCTTAACAACTTTTAATTCTTTTACATCACCTACTAATGGGATCATGATTTCAGGTTTGATATCCCAGTCTGGGTGTTTTTTCTTTGTATTTAATGCAGCACGGATAACTGCTTTTGTCTGCATAACAGCGATTTCTGGGTATGTTACAGCAAGACGGCATCCACGATGACCCATCATTGGGTTGAATTCATGTAAGCTTTCGATGATAGCTTTGATTTCTTCTACTGTTTTACCCTGAGCATCTGCTAATTTAGCGATATCAGCTTCTTCTGTTGGAACGAATTCATGTAATGGTGGATCTAAGAAACGAATTGTTACTGGGCATCCTTCTAATGCTTCGTATAATTCTTCAAAGTCACCCTGCTGGTATGGAAGGATCTTTTCAAGAGCTTCTTCTCTTCCTTCTTTTGTATCAGCACAGATCATTTCACGGAAAGCAGCGATTCTGTCTTCTTCGAAGAACATATGCTCTGTACGGCAAAGACCGATACCTTCAGCACCTAATTCACGAGCTTTCTTAGCATCTGCAGGTGTATCAGCATTTGTACGAACTTTCATTGTACGGAACTTGTCAGCCCATCCCATGATACGTCCGAATTCACCAGCGATCTTAGCATCTACTGTCATGATAATGCCATCATAGATGTTACCTGTAGAACCATCGATGGAGATGAAGTCACCTTCGTTGTAGATTCTTCCGCCTAAAGCGAATCTCTTATTAGCTTCGTCCATGTTGATGTCACCACAACCAGATACACAACATGTACCCATACCACGTGCTACTACAGCAGCGTGAGATGTCATACCACCACGAACTGTTAAGATACCCTGAGCAGATTTCATACCAGTGATATCTTCTGGAGATGTTTCAAGACGAACTAAGATAACTTTTTCGCCTTTAGCAGCCCATACTACAGCATCTTCAGCTGTAAATACTACTTTACCACAAGCAGCCCCTGGAGAAGCTCCAAGACCTTTACCGATTGGTGTTGCAGCTTTTAATGCAGCAGCATCAAACTGTGGATGTAATAATGTATCTAAGTTACGAGGATCGATCATAGCTACAGCTTCTTCTTCTGTTCTCATGCCTTCATCTACTAAGTCACAAGCGATCTTTAAAGCAGCCTGAGCTGTTCTCTTACCATTACGTGTCTGTAACATGAATAATTTTCTATCCTGGATTGTGAATTCCATATCCTGCATATCGCGGTAGTGGTTTTCAAGAATAGAACATACTTCGATGAACTGATCATATACTTCTGGCATTACACCTTTTAAGGAAGCGATTGGCTGTGGTGTACGAACACCAGCTACTACGTCTTCACCCTGAGCGTTCATTAAGAATTCACCCATTAATTTCTTTTCGCCTGTAGCAGGGTCACGTGTAAATGCTACACCAGTACCGGATTCATCAGACCAGTTACCGAATGCCATTTCCTGTACGTTAACAGCTGTACCCCAGGAATAAGGGATATCGTTGTCACGACGGTAAACGTTAGCACGAGGGTTATCCCAGGAA
>JAKSRP010000014.1 GCA_024403555.1 Lachnospiraceae bacterium
TCCACTGTCACGACTGGCAGGCAGGCTTAGTGCCAGTATATTTAAAAACAGTATTTGCAGGTCCGAATTTCTACCGCAATATCAAAACTGTATTTACAATCCACAATCTTAAATTCCAGGGTATCACAGATGCAGCTCGTATGATGGACATCACAGGTCTTCATTCTGATCTCTTCACAGATACATTAATGGGCGGAAACAACTGTGGCAATATGTTAAAAGGTGGTTTAACATTCTCTGACAAGATCAACACAGTATCCGAAACATATGCAGAAGAAATCCAGACAGCTTTCTTTGGTGAAAGATTAGATGCTCTTCTTCGTTACAGAAGCGCAGATCTTTCCGGTATCGTTAATGGTATCGACTATGATTCCTACAATCCATTAACAGACAAAGCAATCGCTCAGGGTTATGATGTTAATAGCTTCATCGAAGGTAAGAAAGTAAATAAAGTAGATTTACAGAAAGAAGTTGGCTTACCAGTAGACGAAGATAAGTTCGTGATCGGTATCATTTCCCGTTTAACAGACCAGAAAGGTTTAGACCTTGTAAATGCTGTTATGAATGAAATCTGTAACATCGATCTTCAGTTCGTAATTTTAGGTACAGGCGAAGAACAGTACGAAAACATGTTCAAATATTATGCAGGCCAGTATCCAGATAAAGTTTCTGCTAATATCTTCTATTCTGATCCATTATCCAAGAAGATCTACGCAGGTGTTGATGCTTTATTAGTACCATCCTTATTCGAACCTTGTGGATTAACTCAGCTTATGTCCTTACGTTATGGTACAGTTCCAGTTGTTCGTGAAACAGGTGGTTTAAAAGATACAGTTCATGCTTACAACAAGTATGAACAGACAGGTAATGGATTCAGCTTCGCTAACTACAATGCTCATGAATTATTATTCCAGATCGAATCCGCAGCAGACGTATTCTACAATGACAAAGATTCCTGGAATGCAATCGTTGAACGTGGCATGAACATGGACTACAGCTGGAACACATCCGCTTTAGTTTATGCTGATTTATATGAATCTATGCTTTAATTGATATTTGGGCGGCGGGAGCTTTAAGCTTCCGCCGTTTTTTTATGTTGTTGCAGGAAGGCGAAGGGAAGCTCGCAAAATAAAGCTTGCGAAATACGAGAGATAGAGGTGAGCATGCGACTTGCTTTTCCAACTAAGTGCCACAGAGAAAGAATATCAGATTTATAATACAGTTTTCCGGGCTTCGTTGTACCATATTTTTAGGTATCGAAATTTGTAATGCTTTTTTATAGCAAGTCGGTCCCACAGATTTCAATTCTGTTATTTGTAATGCATATTTTTATGGAAATTTGATTATGAATCTAAGTTTTGAATATTGTGGCACAGCCTAGTGTGCCACACAAAAGCAAGTCGGAATTTGTAATTATTTTTATGGTACCACAGGAAGAAAAATGAATGAGTGTAATACAATTTGCTTTAAATTGTGTATTATGAAATGAGAAACTCGGAACTGTAATCAATTTTCTAAACACAATTGTATTACAATTTAAGAATTAACCTAACATAATACTTTTTATGAAAAAAATAGTATTACAAAATGAGTTTATGAATTCTGTGATACAATTCATGTCCTACAGAATAAGAAATCGAATTCTGTAGGACAACCTACTCAATCCTTTCAATCCCCTCTATATTCGGCTCGCTGACCATGCTGTAATTGGTATGGTAAATGACGAATCCCGGTTTTCCACCGGGTGTTTTCTTCAAATGTTTTTTCTGTATATAGTCAATTTCAACCTTATTGGTATCTTTTCCTTTGCTAAAGAATGCGGCTAATCGACATGCTTCTTCATAGGTCTGATCTGGCATGATACCGCCATCCGGGTTTTTCACGATGACATGGGATCCTGCCATCTGCTTTGCATGGAACCACCAGTCATTGCCGGTCGCAACCTTAAAAGACAAGTCTTCATTCTGGTAGTTATTCTTTCCGACATACATGTGGTAGCCGTCGGAACTTACAAAATGCATTGGCTTTGATTTAAACTTCGCCTTCTTCATGTTGCCTTTACGACGTTTGATATAGCCACAGTCCATCATTTCTTCACGAATCTGTACCAGATCCTCTTCATCAAGCGCAATATTTAACGCATTGCTGATGGATTCAAGATGCTCTACATCCGCTTTCGTCTCTAACGTAAGTTCAGATAACGCCTCATAGGTTCTCTTCATCTTGTTATATTTCGCAAAATATTTTTGAGAGTTTTCCTGTGCAGACTTCTGAGGGTCTAATGGAATAGTGATTTCCTCATTCGTGTAGTAGTTGAGACAAGTCAGAGATTTATCCCCCTCCGAGCAGCCATAACCATATACATTGAGCAACTCACCATAAATTTTATATTTTTCACGTTTTTCGGTGTCACGAAGCTGCTTAATCTGTAAATCATATTTTTTCGATGCACGAGAGAGTGATGTGTCCACGATTTTTCGAAGATCCGTGGATTTCTGCTTGATACGCGTAATCTTCTCCTTCATGGAGTAGTAGTTTTGCAGCACTTCGGAAATCGAATCATAGGCCATCGCACCGGATCTGGAACCGCCCGTCGTCGACTGCGCAGAGCCATCCATCGCATCTGATCCGCTAAAGGAAGTCAGTTCGATGGAAGAAAATTCTTTTGGTATGCCACCTTCTAACACGATATTTGGTGCAAATGCTCCCGTCTCAACGATTTCATTAAATCGAACCAATTCCCCGTAAAGTCTGGCTGCTGCAATTTCGTCGAGTGATGCCATGGCATCACTGCCATCAAGACCTGCGCGGAAACACAGTTCATTTGCTATTAAAGGGCTGATTCCGGTAATGGAAGTGTAGATGCCCTTACAAATGGACACTGGTTTTGTTACGATTTCAGTAAGAAAATAGTTAAGATCTACACAAAGTGGAGAACGTTTCCCCTGAGAAGGCGGAGTTACGTAATCACGACCAGGTAAAACCTCACGCACGGACGAAATATTTGCCGAGATATGCTTGATGGAATCGATGATCTTATCGGTGGCAGCATCCACAAAGATGATATTAGAATGCTTGCCCATGATTTCGACAACTAATTTTTTCTGGCATAAATCGCCTAATTCGTTTAAGTGCTCGATCGTAAACTCGATGATTCGCTCAAATCCCGGCTGAGTGACCGAGATGATTCTTCCATTATTAATATGTTTTCGAAGCAGCATACAGAAGTTTGGAGCCTGACTAGGATTATTCTTGCTCTCGGTAGTGATGTATACAAGCGGCAAAGATGGGCTTGCAGAGAGAAGAAGACGGTAAGTCGTACGATTGTTTTTGATGACTAAAGTCAGCTCATCCGCTTCCGGCTGATATATTTTATAGATACGTCCGCCCACGAGAAGCTTTTCGCAGTCGGAACGAACATTTGCAATGACAAGTCCGTCAAGGGCCATGTGTGGCACCTCCTTTAAATCTATTTGCAATTTGTTGGTAAATGTTATGTTGCAATTTGCAGCAAATTGTGCTGCGTAATATCGATATGCAATACGTGAAAAATTATAGCATGCTTATAGCACTTAGGCAAATGTGCAGGCAAATTCATTTGTCAAGAGCACTTTAGTGTGCTAATATAATAAAATACGAAACTATGTGAAAAAGGAGAAACGATGAACATTAAATTATTACATACACCGGAAGGTGTAAGAGATATCTACAACGTAGAATATAGCAAAAAAGTAAAAATTGAACAGGACATTTTAGAAGTCCTTCATTTATATGGTTATAAAGGCATCCAGACACCGATGTTTGAATTCTTTGACATTTTCAACAGAGAAACAGGTAGTGTAAGCTCTCGCGAGATGTACAAATTCTTTGACAGAGAAGGCAATACATTAGTATTAAGACCAGATATGACACCATCAATCGCACGCTGCGTTGCCAAATATTTTGATGAAGAGCATTTACCAATCCGTCTTTGCTACAAAGGCAATACATTTGTAAATAACGCAAGCCACCAGGGTAAATTAAAAGAAACAACAACCATTGGTGCAGAATTAGTCAATGATAACAGCTCCTCCGGAGATGCAGAAGTGATCGCACTTGCCATCAACTCCTTCCTTGCACTTGGAATCACAGACTTTACAGTTGACGTAGGACAGGTTGATTTTTACCAGGGAATCTGTGAAGAATTCGGAATCAAGGGCGATATCGAACTTCGTCTTCGCGAATTAGTAAAGAATAAAAACTTCTTTGGTGTAGAAGAACTCTTACATGATGTTGATACCATTTCAGAAGAAGGCAAAAAAGCGATTTCAACATTTACACAGTTATATGGTGGACGCGAAATCTTAGAAACAGCAAAGAACTTAGTATTTAACAGCAAAGCGCGCAAGGCAGTAGAACATCTGGATAATGTATACCGTATCCTTTCTGTATATGGATACGAAAAGTATATAAGCTTTGACCTTGCAATGCTTCACAACTTTGATTATTATACTGGAATCATTTTCAAAGGCTATACATATGGTACTGGTGATGCGGTAGTTAAGGGTGGCCGTTACGATAACCTTCTTGAACAGTTTGGCAAGAAGGCTCCATCCGTTGGTTTTTCTGTCAATGTTGACGAATTACTTCTTGCTATGACAAGTCAGAAAATTAAGGTTGACACAGCGCGCAACAAAAGACTTCTTGTATATCATGGACCAGGTTATAAACCAGCAATCAAGACAGCAAATTATTATAGAAAGAATGGCATTATCTGTGAAGCAGTCAGACTGTTACAGGGCATGGACATTGAAGATTATGTCGAAAAAGCAAAAGAAGCAGGCTACGGTGGAATCTGCTACTTTGAAACAAGAGAAATTGCATGGGTAATCAATACAGAAACAGATAAACGTGAAAGATTCACAGATTTCCATGCATTAGCAGATCGAATTGACCAGATTGTATAAGATAGATAGTAGGAAGGAATAAAATATGAGATATTTAACATTTGCACTGGCGAAAGGTCGTCTTGCGAAACAGACTATGAAGCTGTTAGAGCAGATTGGCATCACCTGTGAAGAAATGAAAGACCCAAAAACAAGAAAATTAATCTTTGTGAACGAAGAACTAAAGGTAAAATTCTTCTTATCCAAAGCTTCTGATGTGCCAACTTATGTGGAATACGGTGCAGCAGATATCGGGGTTGTTGGGAAAGATACAATTTTAGAAGAAGGCAGACCATTATATGAAGTATTAGATTTAGGCTTTGGTAAATGTAAGATGTGTGTCTGCGGACCAGAATCTGCAAGAGAATATTTAGAACACAAAGAATTAATCCGTGTTGCATCCAAATATCCAAACATCGCGAAGGAGTATTTCTATAACAAAAAGCTTCAGACCGTTGAAATCATCAAGCTCAATGGTTCCGTAGAACTTGCTCCAATTGTTGGATTATCGGAAGTAATCGTTGATATCGTTGAAACAGGTACTACCTTAAAAGAAAACGGATTAGGTGTTTTAGAAGAGATCTGCCCATTATCCGCTCGTATGGTAGTAAACCAGGTAAGCTACAAGCTCGAACAGGAGCGTATCCAGAAGCTTATTAACGACTTAAAGGAATTAACAGCAAAAGGAGAATAAATCATGAGACTTGTAAAAGTGAATGACGAATCAATCAAGAATATCCTTACTGATTTATTACAGAGAAGCCCAAATAACTACGGCAAATACGAAGCAATTGTTGCTGATGTAGTTAATGATGTTAAGGCAAATGGTGACGCCGCTGTTCTTTCTTATACTAAGAAATTTGACGGCTGTGATTTTACTCCGGAACAGATGCTAGTAACAGATGAAGAAATTGCAGAAGCTTATGAAGCAGTAGATGATTCCTTAATTGAAATTATCAGAAAAGCGTTAGTAAACATTCGTGAGTATCATGAAAAACAGCGTCAGTACAGCTGGTTTGATTCAAAACCGGATGGAACTATGCTTGGACAGAAAGTAACGGCATTAGAATCCGTTGGTGTATATGTACCGGGCGGAAAAGCTGCTTATCCATCCTCTGTACTTATGAATATCGTACCTGCAAAAGTGGCGGGTGTTGAAAAGATTGTTATGACAACTCCTCCTGGAAAGGATGGAAAAGTCAATCCAAATACTTTAGTAGCTGCAAAAGAAGCAGGTGCAGATGAAGTATATAAAGTAGGTGGTTCTCAGGCGGTTGCTGCACTTGCATACGGCACAGAAACCATTCCCAAAGTTGATAAAATCGTAGGACCAGGTAACATCTTCGTAGCCCTTGCGAAAAAGCAGGTATATGGTAACGTTGCCATTGACTCCATCGCAGGTCCATCCGAAATCTTAGTTCTCGCGGATGAAACAGCAAATGCGCACTTCGTAGCGGCAGACTTACTTTCTCAGGCAGAACATGATGAGCTTGCAAGTGCGATTTTAGTTACTACAAGCGAACAGCTTGCAAAAGACGTGGAAAAAGAAATTGAAGGCTACTTAGCTGTTCTTCCACGTGCAGAAATCATGAGAAAATCCATTGATAATTTTGGATATTTACTCGTGGCAGAAACCATGGATCAGGCTATCGCAACAGCGAATGCAATCGCATCTGAGCATTTAGAAGTTGTAACAGCAAATCCATTTGAAGTAATGACAAAAATCAAGAATGCGGGTGCCATCTTTATTGGCGAGTACAGCTCTGAACCATTAGGTGATTATTTCGCAGGTCCAAACCATGTACTTCCAACAAATGGAACAGCGAAGTTCTTCTCCCCACTTTCTGTAGATGATTTCATCAAGAAGTCTAGTATCATCTACTACTCCAAAGAAGCACTTGAGCCAATCCACAAAGACATCATTGCATTTGCAGAAGCAGAATATCTGACAGCTCATGCAAATTCCATCCGTGTTCGTTTCGAAGATGATAAATAGATATAAAGGAGCTTAATTATGGAAAGAACAGCATCCATCGCAAGAATGACAAGTGAAACCAAGATTGAGATGTTCTTAAATATCGACGGAAGCGGAAAAGCAGAAGTGGATACAGGAATTGGATTTTTCGATCATATGTTAAATAGTTTCGCAAAGCACGGATTTTTTGATCTTAAGGTAAAGGTTGTGGGTGATCTTCATGTTGATTGTCATCATACGATTGAAGATACCGGAATCGTGCTTGGAGAATGTATCAAAAAAGCTATTGGCGACAAAAAAGGAATTGTACGCTACGGATCCTGCATCCTTCCAATGGATGAATCCTTAATTCTTTCCGCATTAGATTTATCCGGACGTCCATATTTTGTGACAGATCTTAAGTTCAATGTGGATAGTGTTGGTGGTTATGATACAGAGATGTGCAAAGAATTCTTCTATGCGATTTCATACAGCGCAGGTATGAACCTTCATATCAAACAGCTTTCCGAAGGCGGCAATGCACATCATATCATTGAAGGTGCTTACAAATCATTTGCCAAAGCACTTGATCAGGCAACAAAATACGATGAACGCATCACAGATGTGTTATCCACAAAAGGATCATTATAGGAGAACGTCATGTTAGAAAAGAAATTTGAATTTGAAGATTTTAAATTAAACAGCGATGGCATGATTCCGGTTGTTGTTCAGGATTATGAGAATAAAGACGTTCTTATGGTTGCGTATATGAACAAGGAATCCTATGAAAAGACCATCGAAACCGGCCTTATGACTTACTGGAGCAGAAGCCGCAATGAATTATGGACAAAAGGATTAACTTCAGGTCATGTTCAGCACGTAAAAGAATTGAAAATTGACTGTGATAATGATACAATCTTAGCGTTAGTTGACCAGACTGGTGCAGCCTGCCATACAGGAAACAGAACTTGTTTCTATAGAGAATTGGCAAATCTAAAATAATGTGGTATAATATTGGGAAGATTATTATACAAACAAACTGTTTGACGAAACGGAGGCCGAACAAGTGACAGCATTATTATCTGAATTCGTAAGCTATGTGATTATTTATGTGATGACAGTTGCATTTGCAGTAGCAGGTGTACTTCTTGGAATCAATTTAAAGAAGAAAAAAAGCTCAGAAGACTAATAATTAAAAAAGAAAATGAATTATGATTATTAAGGAAAGTCATCAGCGATGGCTTTCTTTAGTGCGTTTTAAAGGATGGCGCACGCATATAGAAACATGGAGGAAAAGATAAAGTGAAAAAATATGGTGTGAATGAACTGAGAAAGATGTATCTTGAGTTCTTTGAAAGCAAAGATCATTTAGCAATGAAGAGCTTCTCCTTAGTTCCACAGAATGATAACAGTTTATTATTAATTAACGCAGGTATGGCTCCATTAAAGCCTTACTTTACAGGTCAGGAAATCCCACCTCGCAAACGAGTAACAACTTGCCAGAAGTGTATCCGTACAGGTGATATCGAAAACGTTGGTAAGACAGCTCGTCACGGTACATTCTTTGAAATGTTAGGTAACTTCTCCTTTGGTGATTACTTCAAAGAAGAAGCAATCGAATGGACATGGGAATTCTTAACAGACGTAGTTGGATTAGATAAAGACCGTTTATATCCTTCCGTATTTGAGAATGATGACGAAGCATTTGAAATCTGGGAAAAGAAAATCGGTATTGCCCCAGAACGTATCTTCCGTTTTGGTAAAGAAGATAACTTCTGGGAACACGGCGCAGGCCCATGTGGTCCTTGTTCCGAAGTTTACTATGACCGTGGTGAAAAATATGGTTGTGGACAGCCTGGCTGTACAGTAGGTTGTGACTGTGACCGTTACATGGAAGTTTGGAACGACGTATTTACACAGTTCGATAATGATGGTCATGGCAACTACGTAGAATTAGAAAATAAAAACATTGATACAGGTATGGGTCTTGAACGTCTTGCAGTAGTAGTTCAGGATGTTGATTCCATCTTCGACGTTGACACAATTCAGGAACTTCGTGACAAGGTTTGTGAATTTGCTAAGACAGAATATAAAGCTGATGAAATCAAAGATATCTCCATCCGTTTAATTACAGACCATATCCGTTCTTCAACATTTATGATTTCCGATGGTATTATGCCATCTAACGAAGGCCGTGGATACGTTCTCCGTAGATTAATCCGTCGTGCAGCTCGTCATGGACGTTTACTTGGTATTGATGGCAAATTCTTAGCTGAATTATCCAAGACAGTAATCTCCACATCCTGCGATGGATATCCAGAATTAGCAGAAAAGAAAGACTTCATCACAAAAGTTCTTTCTCAGGAAGAAGACAAATTCAATAAGACAATCGACCAGGGTCTTTCTATCTTAGCTGACTTAGAAGCTGATTTATCCGCAAAAGGTGAAAAGACATTAACTGGTGAAGATGCATTCAAATTATATGATACATACGGATTCCCTCTTGATCTTACAAAAGAAATCTTAGAAGAAAAGGGATTTGAAATCGATGAAGAAGGCTTCAATGCTTGCATGCAGAAACAGCGTGAAACAGCTCGTAATGCTCGTAAAGTAACAAACTACATGGGCGCAGAAGCTACTGTTTACGAAGAAATCGATGCAGCAATCACATCCGAATTCGTTGGATATGATAAATTAGAAGCAGAAGGTAAAGTACTTGCTCTTACAACAGCAGAAGATGTAGTAGAAGCATTAGTTGCTGGAGATAAAGGTACAATTATCACAGATGTTACTCCACTTTATGCTACAAGCGGTGGTCAGCAGGGCGATACAGGTATCATCACAATTGGCGATGCACAGTTTAAAGTAGAAGATACACAGAAATTAGTTGGTGGTAAGATTGGTCACATCGGTGTTATGGTTTCCGGCATGATCAAAGTGGATGACGTTGTTACATTAAGCGTAAATGCTGATCAGCGTGCAAAAACTGCTAAGAACCACAGTGCAACTCATTTATTACAGAAAGCGCTTAGAACTGTTCTTGGTACTCACGTAGAACAGGCTGGTTCTTCTAACAACCAGGATAGACTTCGTTTCGACTTCTCTCACTTCCAGGCTATGGAAGCAGACGAAATCAAAGAAGTAGAAGCTATCGTAAACCAGAAGATCGCTGAAAACCTTCCAGTTGTAACTCAGGTTATGAGCATGGATGAAGCTAAGAAAACTGGTGCTATGGCATTATTCGGTGAAAAATACGGCGATGAAGTTCGTGTAGTTAAGATGGGTGATTTCTCCACAGAATTATGTGGTGGTACTCATGTAGCTAACACAGGCGTTATTTCCGCATTCAAGATTCTTTCTGAAACTGGTGTAGCAGCAGGTGTTCGTCGTATCGAAGCGATCACATCTGACGCAGTATTTGCTTACTATGATGAAGTAGAAGCTTCCTTAGAAAAAGCAGCAGCAGTTGTAAAAGCAAAACCAGCTGACTTAGTTGAAAGATTAGAAAAATTAATGGCTGAAATGAAAGCACTTCAGTCTGAAAATGAATCCTTAAAGAGCAAATTAGCTCAGGGCTCTTTAGGTGATGTTGCAAACCAGGTAAAAGAAGTAAAAGGTGTGAAATTACTTGCTACTTCCGTAAAAGACGTTGATATGAACGGCTTACGTGATCTTGGTGACCAGTTAAAAGAACAGATTGGTGAAGGTGTTGTAATCATCGCTTCTGATAATGGCGGCAAAGTGAACTTAATTGCTATGGTAACTCCAGAAGCTATGAAAGCAGGCGCTCATGCTGGTAACTTAATCAAAGGCATCGCTAAATTAGTAGGCGGTGGCGGTGGTGGTCGTCCAAACATGGCTCAGGCTGGTGGTAAGAACGCAGCTGGAATCCCAGATGCACTTGCAGCAGCAGAAGGTGTGTTAGAAGGTCAGATCAAATAATAGTAGATATTGTTGAATTGATAAAAGTTTCAAATAAAAAACCTCAGATTCGAAAGAATCTGAGGTTTTTTTATTCTTTATGAAAACTTATCAATTTCAAAAACGTCTAGTAACGAATACGTATTTCGAAAAATCTTAGTATGTTTCCTGAACGTATTTGATAAATGCGTCTTTTTCTTCTGCTGTAGAAAGTTTTGCTGTCCACATATGGTTACCCATAGCACCAGAAAGAGCTGTTGGGATTTCTTCGTCTAATACGATCTTATCGCCCCATGCTGCACGAATATCATCAAAGTTATGAACATAAGGTTTGCCATAACGCTGAGAAGCGTAAACTGCAAAGAATTTTTCTTTGTTAAGGTCTACATATGTTTTGTCATAAGCAACCATGTCAGCCCAGATTGTGTATACGTCTACGCTGTTAGCATAGTTGTACATATCAGGTGTCCAGCCGCCAGCTGGTCTCATGTTAACTTCTAATGCAACGACATCTCCAACTTCACCAAGACCTGGTTTTGCTTCTAAGAGGCGGAAGAATTCTAAGTGGAAGAAACGGCTCTTAACACCGAAAGATTTTACAGTTGCACGACCTTTAGCCTGTAAATCTGCTGGCATTTCATTTGCAGAATAGTAAGCAAGATGACCTTTCTGATTTACGATATCTGCAACACTTCGTGGCCAGGAAACAACAGCTTCGAAAATGATGTCGCCATTGCTGTCAGAGATTCCATCGTAGGACCAGATATCACCAAAGATAAATTCTTCCATGATATAAGTTACAGGCTGTTTTGTAGCGAAGAAATATCTTACTTCGTCGTCATTCTTTAATTTGTGGGAGTCTTCTGCACCCATACCACCATCTGGTTTAACGAATACAGGGTATCCAACTGTGTTAGCAAATGCTAATGCATCGTCGCAATTGCTGTCAACTTCAACGATGTGATATCTTGCAACAGGTACGCCAGCCATCTCGTAATATTTTTTCATTGTGGATTTACGACGTACGATTGCAACCTGTTCAGGTTTCATACCAGTTGTGATATTGAAGTCCTGACGAAGTTTTGCATCCTGTTCTAACCAATATTCATTGTTGGATTCTAACCAGTCGATCTTGCCATACTTGTGTGTGAAGTAACCCATAGCACGAACCATCTGGTCGTAATCTTCCATGCTGTCAACTTTGTAGTATTCAGTTAAGCTATTCTTTAACTGATCGGAAAGTTCATCATAAGAAGTATCTCCAATACCTAATACATTGATTCCGCGCTGTTTTAAACGATCACAGAAGTTCCAGTAGCTTCTTGGGAAAGCTGGTGAAATAAATACAAAATTCATATCTTCTATTATCTCCTTTTCTTAATTATCAAATATTAACCTAACTATCATTGTACCATATAGTTTAATTTTATTCTATATAAAATGCAAAAAAAGGAATGACTAGCTATTAGTCATTCCTATCTACTATTCGTTGATTTTGATATTCGCGATTCGACAAAGTTCTCTGATCGTATCTTTAGAAACATACTTACCATCTAATTCTACAAGATCCTGTGTTTCTCCTGTAAAGATGTCCTGGTTTGTAAGTTTTTTAATAATAATAGTGTCGCCATCCTGATACATCTCAAGTGGTTCGCGGGTATCCATCTCAAAGCTTCTACGTAATTCAATTGGTAAAGTAACACGACCAAGCTGATCTAATTTACGAACG
This sequence comes from Lachnospiraceae bacterium, assembly GCA_024403555.1. Classification (GTDB taxonomy): domain Bacteria; phylum Bacillota; class Clostridia; order Lachnospirales; family Lachnospiraceae; genus Fimousia. The sequence continues at coordinate 12,530 of JAKSRP010000014.1, forward strand.
ATTCCAGTTGCTCTCATAACACTCCTCCTAATATTTTAGCTAATTTTATTATAGCACAAATTTCAATAGATTGGAAAATTATTTACAAAAAAATATTTATTATGAGAATTGTTAAAATTGAGCAAACAGAAAGTCGATTCATTGACATATATGTCAAAATGGATTAAAATATTATTAGGATTTTCGGTAAAAATATCCACATTTATTAACAAAAACATTTAATCAATAGGAGTGTGACAAATGTACAAAGCAGAATTTGAAAGATGGCTTGCTTATGATTTAGAAGACTGTGATTTATATCCAGAACTCGCAAGCGTAAAAGACAATGATGATGAAATCGCTGATCGTTTTGCAGTATCCTTAGCATTCGGTACAGCTGGTCTTCGTGGTGTTTTAGGTGCAGGTACTAACCGCATGAACATCTACGTTGTTCGTCAGGCTACACAGGGTGTTGCTGACTGGGTTTTAACACAGGGCGGAAACCAGACAGTAGCAATCGCTTACGATTCTCGTCTTAAATCTGATGTATTTGCTAAAGAAGCAGCAAGCGTTTTAGCAGCTAACGGTATCAAAGTTAGAATCTGGGATGCATTAATGCCAGTTCCAGCTCTTTCTTTCGCTACACGTTATTATGAATGTAATGCAGGTATCATGGTTACTGCATCTCACAACCCATCCAAGTACAATGGTTACAAAGCATACGGTCCTGACGGATGTCAGATGACAGATGATGCTGCAGCTGTTGTTTACGATGCTATCCAGAAAACAGACGTTTTAACAGGCGCTAAGACAATGAACTTCGCTGACGCTGTTGAAGAAGGATTAATCAAATTTGTAACATCTGACTGTAGAAAAGCTTTCTATGAAGCAATCGAAGGATGCCAGGTTCGTCCAGGTCTTGCTAAGACAGCTGGTTTACAGCTTGTTTATACACCACTCAATGGTACAGGTTTAGTTCCTGTAACTACAGTATTAAAAGACATTGGAGTTTCTGACGTAACAATCGTTAAAGATCAGGAATATCCAAATGGATACTTCACAACATGTAGCTATCCAAACCCAGAAATCTTAGCTGCTATGCAGTTAGGTATCGATGAAGCAACAGCTCGTGGCGCAGATTTAATGCTCGCTACAGACCCTGATGCTGACCGTGTAGGTATCGCTATGAAGTGCCCAGATGGATCCTATGAATTAGTATCCGGTAACGAAATGGGTGTTCTCTTATTAGACTACATCTGTGCTGGACGTATCGAAAAAGGCACAATGCCTAAGAACCCAGTAGCTGTTAAATCTATCGTATCCACACCACTTGCAGATGCAGTAGCTGCTAACTACGGCGTAGAATTACGTTCCGTACTTACAGGATTTAAGTGGATCGGCGATCAGATTGCTGGTTTAGAAGCTGCAGGCGAAGTTGAAAGATTTATCTTCGGTTTCGAAGAATCTTACGGATACCTTGCTGGACCATACGTACGTGACAAGGATGCTGTAGTAGCTTCCATGTTAATCTGTGAAATGGCTGCATACTACAGAAGCATTGGTTCTTCTATCAAACAGAGATTAGAAGAAATCTACGCTCAGTATGGCCGTTACTTAAACCTTGTTGATTCCTTCGAATTCCCTGGTTTAACAGGTATGGATAAGATGGCTGGTATCATGCAGGGTCTTCGTGATGAACCTCTTACAGCAATCGGCGAATACAAAGTAGTAAAAGTAACAGACTACAAAGATACAGCTTCCACAGGTCTTCCTGGATCTAACGTTCTTCGTTACGACCTTGAAGGTGGCGCTTCTGTAATCATTCGTCCATCCGGTACAGAACCTAAGATCAAAGGTTACTACACAACATTAGGTAAAGACTTAGCAGAAGCAAAAGCTCAGAAAGATGCTTTAGCAGCAGCTTTAGCTCCAGTATTCAGCTAAGATATTGATTTAAGTTTAGGTTGTTTTATTGAATCCCTCTCGAGTTTTCGGGAGGGATTTTTTTCGTTATATGCAAGTTAATATACAACTCATCCTAACATATACTTTTTTGCGATTTATAGCAATTTTTATAAAATACATGTGACTGATAACCTTTTTTCATGTATAATAGATTATGAGTAAGTATGTATGAGAAACATGCATAATAGAAAAAAGGAATTAGAATATGACATTAAAAGATATCGCAATTGGAAAAAGCGCAATTATAACAGAAGTTGGAGGAGAAGGCTCTTTACGTCAGCATTTTCTTGATATGGGTGTGATTCCGGGGGCAACCGCAACGGTTGTAAAATTAGCTCCGATGGGAGACCCCATGCAGCTTCGTATTCATGGATATGAACTGACCTTAAGACTTGCAGACGCAGAAAAGATAGGGGTAAAAGAGATTACCAAAAATCCGGAACCAAAACGAGAACGAGTGAATAAACACATTCCACATCCGGGATACGGTGAAGGTGGAAAGTATCATGATAAAGAGGAAGAAGAACCACTTCCAGAAGGGACGGTTCTTACCTATGCACTAGTTGGAAATCAGAACTGTGGGAAGACCACATTATTTAATCAGTTAACAGGATCGAATCAGCATGTCGGAAACTTTCCGGGCGTTACGGTTGATCGAAAGGATGGCGTAATTCGTGGCTATCCAGATACAAATATCACTGACTTGCCAGGTATTTATTCTATGTCTCCGTACACTGCAGAAGAACTGGTATCGAGAGATTTCGTGTTGAATCAAAAACCGAAAGCAATCATTAACATTGTTGATGCAACGAATATTGAACGTAACATGTATCTGACCATGCAGCTTCTTGAGATGGACGTTCCGATGGTAATCGCACTGAATATGATGGATGAAGTTTTAGGTAATGGAGGATCCATCGATATCAATGAAATGGAAGAGATGTTAGGTGTTCCAGTTGTTCCAATCTCCGCTGCGAAAAATCAGGGCGTAGATGAGCTGGTAAGACATGCGATTCACATCGCACATTTCCAGGAAAAGCCTAGAAGACAGGATTTTTGTGATCAGGAAGAGAATGGTGGAGCAGTTCATCGCTGTGTCCATGCCGTTATTCATCTTATTCAAAACCGAGCAGACCAGACGGGACTTCCCGTTCGATTTGCAGCATCTAAGCTCATCGAAGGCGATGATACGATATTAGAAAAATTAGGGTTAGATGAATCTGAAAAGATTACATTAAATTATATTATCCAACAGATGGAAAAGGCCAGAGGGCTTGACCGAAGTGCGGCGATGGCTGATATGCGGTTTTCTTTCATTCAGAAGGTTTGTGATCAGACTGTAATCAAGCCAAAACAGAGCAAAGAAGCACTTAGAAGCCAGAAAATCGATGAGATTTTAACTGGTAAATATACAGCTATTCCAACATTTATCGGAATTATGCTGCTGGTATTTTATCTGACCTTTAACGTAATCGGAGCATGGCTTCAGGGATTACTAGAAACTGGCATCGATCATTTTTCAAACATGATTGGAGCGATTATGACTGCCAGCCATGTAAATGCTACCGTCCAGAGCTTAGTTTTAGATGGTATATTTTCAGGGGTAGGAAGTGTGTTAAGTTTCCTTCCGATCATCGTAACACTCTTTTTCTTCCTGTCTATTTTAGAAGATAGTGGATATATGGCGAGGGTAGCATTTGTCATGGATAAATTACTTCGAAAAATCGGTTTATCCGGACGAAGCATCGTGCCACTTTTAATTGGATTTGGTTGTACGGTACCGGCGGTTATGTCGACAAGAACCCTGCCATCCGAACGAGACCGTAAGATGACAATCTTACTGACACCATTTATGAGCTGTACAGCAAAGCTCCCAATCTATGCATTCTTTGTAAATGCGTTCTTCCCGGGAAAGGGAGGATTCGTCATGGGAGGACTGTACCTGCTTAGTATTATAACGGGTATTATTGTAGCATTTATCTATAAAAAGACAATTTTTAAGGGAGAAGCAGTACCATTCGTACTTGAACTTCCAAATTACCGTTTTCCGGGAGCGAGAAATGTATGCCAGCTTCTTTGGGAAAAGGCAAAGGACTTTGTTTCGAAAGCTTTTACGGTAATTTTACTTGCAACCATTGTCATCTGGTTCTTACAGAGCTTTGATGGACATTTAAATCTGGTTGTGGATTCAAAAGAAAGCCTTCTTGCAGGCATCGCAAGCATCCTTGTACCAATCTTTAAACCGATTGGGTTGGGGGACTGGAAAATCTGTACTTCATTAATCAGTGGTTTTATTGCAAAAGAAAGCGTCGTTTCCACTTTACAGATTCTCTATACAAAGGGTGTTGCCAACGTGATGAGTGCAGGAACAGCTGCAACGTTGCTTGTATTCAGTTTATTGTATACACCATGTGTGGCTGCAGTTGCATCTGTTAAGCGTGAGCTTGGCGGAAAATGGGCTTTCCTTGTTGTGCTTTGGCAATGTGCTATTGCATGGATTGTTGCTCTTGGGGTACATATGATTTGCACATGCTTTATGTAAGCAAAAAATGTGAAAGCTTGCTGGGGGGCGAGCGTGAGAAGGTGTGTAGCACTAGAATCCGTTCTTGTAGCGGGAAAATTTTTATTAGTGAGGACATTATTATGTACAAAATTGGAGTTTTAGGAGCTGGTACCTGGGGTATGGCTCTGGCAAGAATGCTTGCGAATGCAGGAAATGAAGTTCGTGTGTGGTCCGCTTTGGAACGTGAAGTGGAAGAGTTTTCTAAGACTAGAAGACATCCAAATTTACCGAAGATGATCATTCCGGACGAAATCATTTTTACAAAAAATATAGAAGATGTATGTACTGACGTGGATATTATTCTTTGTGCAGTACCGTCCCCATTTGTTCGTTCAACCATTGCTTCGGCAAGACCATTTATTAAAGATGGGCAGATTATCGTTGATGTAGCAAAGGGGATTGAAGCGAATACTTTATTTACCATGACACAGGTAATTATGAGTGAGATTAATAAAGATGGATCCCATGGAAATGTGAAATTAGTAGCACTTTCCGGACCTACTCATGCAGAAGAAGTTTCTCTGGATATGCCGACAACGATTGTTTCCGCCTGCCATGATATGAATGCAGCTGAACTCGTGCAGGACATTTTCATGAATACTTGTATGCGTGTATACACAAATGTTGATATCTTAGGTGTTGAACTTTGTGGTGCGATGAAAAATATCATTGCACTCGCGTCTGGTATTTCCGCTGGTCTTGGCTATGGAGATAATGCAAAAGCAGCGCTTATTACAAGAGGGATGTCTGAAATTACAAGATTAGGACTTAAGATGGGATGTATGGAACAGACATTCTCCGGTTTGGCTGGTATAGGGGATTTGATCGTAACTGCTACTAGTATGCACTCTCGTAATAACAAAGCAGGTTATCTCATTGGTTCCGGTATGACACCAGAAGAAGCAAAAAAAGAAGTAGGCATGGTCGTAGAAGGGATTAATGCTCTTCCAGCAGCAATGCGTCTTATGAGACATTACCATGTTGAGATGCCTCTTACTTATGCAATCAATGCTGTGATCAATGAAGGGGCAGATGCGGGTGAAACCGTGCGCAAATTGATGGAACGTGGCAAAAAATCTGAAATCGATAAGTCCGTCTCCACATTAGATTTTGAAAGTTCTCTTTTAAAGAGCAAAAAAGATACTGGAATGAGAAGAGTCATGACATATGGCGGATTTGACTTACTTCATTATGGACATATCAATTTACTTCGCCGTGCAAAGGCATTAGGGGATTATCTCATTGTTGGTCTGTCTACTGATGAATTCCGTGCAAAGGAAAAGGGTGAACCTTGCTTCTTTGATTATCAGAAGAGAAAAGAACTCTTATTATCCACTCGTTATGTAGATTTAGTTATTCCAGAAGACAGCTGGTCTCAAAAGATTCCAAATATCAAGGAATATCATATCGATGTTCTTGTTATGGGAGATCATTGGAGAGGCAAGTTTGATTATTTAAGAAATTATGGGGTTGATGTTATTTATCTTCCACGTACACCGGAAGTATCTACCACTATGATCAAAGAAGAGGTTAAGCAGGGGGAAAATGTACCTGACTAGTTTGTTCATCTGAAATGAATTTACGGGAGCAATGCTATGACTTTATTGGGGAAATTAAAAGAGAAAAAGCGTCCAATGACGAAAAAAGAAAGTTTGATATTATTGTTAGTCATCATTTTTGTGGCATTCTTGATTATTCTTCCTTCTGTCATTCGTCAGGATAATGATAAAAAATATTATATGTCTTATGCTGAGTTTGTCGATAAGATGGAAGATGATAAGGTTATTTCTGTAACCATTACCGATGATAAAGTTACTTTTGAGTTAAATAATGGGGAAAAACGCAATACAGATAATCCGGATTATGACACCTTTAAGAGAGACCTTCTAAAAAGAGGGATTGAAGTGAAGGATGGAAAAAGTATGTCTGGAGCGATTGTATTTGTAACGGATATGCTGTTTAATATCATTTTCTTTGCTATTATTGGGTTTTTGATCTTAAAATTCTGGCGTACGTTTGGCGGCGGTGAGTTTAAAGTAAGTGATGGTACGGATGTGTCCTTTGATGATATTTGTGGCATGGAGGATGTGAAGGAAGAGATGATGAGTGCTGTTGAGATTTTGAAAAATCCACAGCGCTTTGCTTCCATGGGGATTCGTCCTCTGCGAGGTATCGTATTAGAAGGTCCTCCGGGAAATGGAAAGACTTTATTTGCCAAGGCCTTAGCTACAGAATGCGATGTGAATTTTATAGCTGCTAAGGGTGCAGATTTCCAGAGTGCACTTATGAGCATGGGTGCAGTTAAAACTAAGAGTCTTTTTAAGAAAGCAGCAAGAAAGAAACCTTGTATCGTATTCATAGATGAATTTGACAGTATTGGTGAGAGAAGAAATTATACCGGTACTGGAATTGATAAAGAAAATAATCGTATCATTACGACGATGTTAAATATGATGGATGGATTTGAAGAAGGTGATGGCGTGCTCGTTATTGCAGCAACAAATTCCTATCATTCCTTAGATCCTGCATTGATTCGACCAGGTCGTTTTGATTTGAAGTATCACATTGGAAATCCAGATATTCCGACGATTTTACAGCTGATTGAGCTTTATACGATTGGAAAAGGCATTTCTTCCGATTTAGATAAGGAAGAATCAGCGAAATCTTTTGAAGGATTAAGCTGTGCGGCGATTGAAACAATCATCAATGAAGCGTCGTCTATGGCAATTCATAATGGAGGAAGAACAATCGGCCCAGTCTTAATTGAAGAGGCAAGAAGAAGAACTGGTCTTTTACCAACTGAGCATGGAGAAGAAGCATGAAAGTAATTTTTCTTGATGTGGATGGGGTATTAAACTCCATGGCCTATTATCAAAACGTTACGGATGTCTTTGAAGAGGCGATTGATCCGGATAAGGTGAAAAATCTGGCTCGAATTGTTGAGGAGACAGGGGCTAATATTGTATTAACCTCATCCTGGCGTGGTGGCTGGGAAAAGGACATTTTGCAATGTGGAGAAGATGGTGCGATTTTAACTCGTGCTCTTGCACAGGAGAAATTGACGATTTTTGATAAAACAGGTGCATCTAGCGTTTATCGCAGGGAAGGGCGTTCGCTTGAGGTGCTTGAATGGATGAAACTGTGTCCGAAACTTTATGGAGAAAAGGTAGAACAGTTCGTTATTATCGATGATAATGATTTTGGCTGGGCAAAGCATAATCTGGATGCATATTGGGTGGAAACAGACTTTTTAGGTCCGGCTCTTGATCAAGCACATACAGACGCGGCAATTGAAATCCTGAATAGACCGGTAAAACGAAAGATGATTTTTTTAGTAGAACAGGATTATAAAAAATTTTATGATGGATTGATTGCAAAGCTTGGATTAAAACCAGAGCTGATGAGTCTGATAAAAAAGGTAAATAAGCTGATTACGTTGTTTATGTATCTGGCCTATCCGCTTACAGTAGCCTGGATGATTTATCAGCGTGATCTTCGAGTAATCAAGGTTATCCTTGTTCCTGGAATCTTTTTTGTACTGGTGTCGTTTTTTCGAAAGAAGATTAACCGAAAGCGCCCGTATGAAACCTGGGAAATCGATAATCTGATCAAAAAAGATACAAAAGGACAATCTATGCCGAGCAGGCATGTGTTTTCTTCGACGATCATATCTATGGCATTTTGTTTTTTATGCTGGCCAATTGGTGTGATTTGTTTAGGCCTTAGTGCCTTAGAGGCTGTCATTCGTGTAGTTGGCGGTGTTCATTATCCTTCGGATGTAGTTGTGGGATATGTAGTTGGGATTTTGTCTGGACTTTTGATTTTTATACTTTAAGCGAAATTGTTTCGCGTAATAAATATTAGAATGTAAATAACCCTACAGAGGAGAAATATAGAAATAAATAATTATGGATATAGAATTATCAGTTCGTAATTCAATTTCATATGGTTTGGGCGGGTTTGGAAAAAATATCGCTTATGGGATTGTAGCTTCTTATACGTTGTATTATTACAACTCTGTCCTTGGAATCAGTGCATCCTTTGTGGCAATGCTTTTGATGATTGCCCGTGTTTTCGATGCATTTAACGATCCATTGATGGGTGTAGTGGTTGCTAAGACAAGAAGTAAGTATGGCAGATACAAGCCGTGGATTTTAACCGGTGCTTTGACAAATGCTATTGTCATGTATGCGATGTTTAGCGTGCCTCATTTTCTTGCTGGAACGGGGCTTCGTATGTATGTGACGATTACCTACTTTTTATGTGGAATCACTTATACGCTTTCGGATATTCCTTACTGGTCGATCATTCCGGCGATTACAAGGCCGGGTGCAGGAAGAGAAAAGCTGACCGTCTTTGCAAGAACATTTTCTGGGATTGGGGCAGCACTTCCAACGATTATTACGATGTCACTCGTTGCATTTTTAGGCCGTGGCGAGACGAGAGAAGCATACCGTCTTGGATTTTCCAGACTTGTGTTGATTATTTCTATTATTTATGCAATTACGACAATTATGACATTTTTGGCGTTGCCAAATAATGAACTTTCTACGCCACAGGATTCTTCGGTCAAAGAACTTCTTAGCGCCTTATTCACCAATGACCAGGCGATGAATCTGGCACTCATCATCATTTGTTTTAATGCTGCTATTCAGATGACGCTGAATCTGGCTTTGTATATGTTCCAGTATGATATTGGAGATGCAGGGCAGTATTCCATGTTTATGATGATTAGTGGGGGGATGCAGCTGATTGCTATGACGACCATCTATCCAATAGCAAGAAAGAAATTCAGTAATCGAGAGATTTTTCTGACTGCATGCGTAGTGGCAATTTTGGGATATCTGATAGTGACTGGAATCATCTTTATCCATAAGCTCACCATTTGGTCGTTGATCATTCCTGGTATATGTGTATCTTATGCAAATGGTATTGGATACGTGCAGACGACCATTTTTGTGGCGGGAGCGATCGATTATGGAGAAGCAAAAAGTGGAAAGAGAAATGACAGTATCATTTCTTCGCTTCAGACATTGATGATAAAATTCTCTTCTGCGATGGCAGTTTTCGTTGCAGGAACAGGAATTGATTTTGTAGGTCTTGAGGTACATGCTGTGGAACAGACGATGATAACGTTAAGACTGCTTCGTGCTCTGTTTGCTGTGCCACCACTTATTTTTATGATCATCGCATTGTTTATGTTTATGCGAAAGAAAACCTTGGGAGTTGATGAAATATGAGATTTTTTGGAACCGTACCATTAACAACACAAAATTTATATCTTCGAAGATATCATATAAATGATGTTCCGGCGCTTCATAAGATTGGAAGTGATCCGAAGGTTAATCAATATATCACGTTTACTCCTTGTAAGACACTGCAAGGTACGAAAGATTTTGTGATGATCAATCTGCAGGAGTATCGCAATGACCAGTCCTTTTTTGGCTGGGCGATTACGAAAGATGACAAATTAGTGGGTTCCATCGGAACCTATAACATGGACAGAGAGAACGAAAGCTGTGAGGTAGGATATAATATCAGCAGTGAACACTGGAATGAGGGGATTGCTACAGAGAGCCTTCAGGCAGTGCTAAAATACCTGTTTGAGAACATTCAGATGCATAAGGTATATGCATCCTTCCATGTAGATAATGTGGCATCGAAAAAAGTGCTTGAAAAATGTGGGATGAGTTATGAAGGGACCGCAAGAGAGCAGATTAAGGAAAAGGATGGGAGTTTTAGTGATTTGATTTATTATGGGATTACGGCTGGGGAGTATTTTTAGCTTTTGATTGATTGTGTCTCCTGGCTTTCCGCGTTCATCAAACAGATGTAATCAAAAAAGATGAGTACTACGACTAAGCAGTCCTTTTTATTGCTTATCGCATATGTCTTTTCTATCAATGTACATCTTCAAAAAATCCGTATTAGACGGACATGTATCATGTTCGCCTAATACGGATTTTTTTTCGCTGTTCATTGGATAAAAGACATCCTGTGAAACAGACGGAAGCGATTTGGTCAGTTTATTATGTAGTCGTGCTATGTAGTTATGATATGAAATGATTATGGAATCCCTCTTTTGAGACTTTCATTTTAATATGAGGTATTGTGATGCTCAAATGTTCCTCATTCGGTTGAAATATTTCTAAAAGAGTATATACTTTCTGTTCTTGTTCCTCTTTCACGCTATTTAATCTGTAAAAGAGTATAGAAAACTTACAAATTGTCGTGATCAACTTGCTTTTTGATTCATTTTCGCTGAAGTGATCATTGATTTTAGGCGAAAAGATACCTCATTTAGCAAGTCGATTTGTCGAAAGAGGTACTCAGTCAATGAAGTACTACTCATCTAGCCGTGGAAGTACAAAAAAGAGGTATGCGCACCTCAAATATATACTCATTTCAATTATTACAAGGTTATAAGAGCAACAATTATAAGAGCAACAAGAATATCCACAAGATAAAACCCGACAAAAAAGAGCCCATGGCAAAACCACAGGCTCAGTCTAAATTTTTTATTCTCTTCCATCCCAGCAATAAGTACATAATTTATCTGGGTCAATTTCAACAGATGCTAACATGTCGTCTAATCGATGATAACGAAGGGAAGTAAATCCCATCTGTTCACAGATTTTATCAACCATCTGCTGGTATTCTTTTGTATCTGGATCACAGTATGGTGTAAGGTCAATGTCGGTCTGACCTGGGTTTAATTCACAGATGACTCTTCTTGCAATTAAATCCATATCGGATTTGGAACGAGAGAAGTTTAAGTATTTACAGCCAAACATGATTGGTGGACATGCTGGTCGTACGTGAACTTCACTTGCACCATTTGCAAATAAGTATTCTGTTGTTTCACGAAGCTGTGTTCCACGAACGATAGAGTCGTCGATGATAACCATGCTCTTGTCTTTGATTAAGTCTTCAACCGGAAGAATCTTCATCTTGGCAATCATATCACGCTTATTCTGTGTTGTAGGCATGAAAGAACGTGGCCAGGTTGGTGTGTACTTGATAAATGGTCTCTGGAAAGGAATTTCAGATTTCATGGAATAACCAACTGCATGAGCAGTACCAGAGTCAGGCACACCGGCAACTAAATCAGCCTTAACATCATCACGTTTTGCAAGGTATTCACCACAGTTATAACGCATTCGTTCTACAGAGATGCCTTCGTAAGAAGCAGAAGGGTAACCATAGTAAATCCATAAGAATGTACAGATCTTCATCTTAGAACCAGGATTAACGAGTGTTTTTGGTCCATCTTCTGTGAAGATGACAACTTCACCAGGTCCAAGTTCACGGAAGTTTTTGTATCCAAGATTTAAGTAGGAATAATTTTCAAATGCGAAGCACCAGGATCCATCTTTGTGACCTACGGAAACTGGAGTACGGCCCATCTTATCACGTGCAACATAGATTCCGTCTGGAGTCATAAGTGCAAATGTCATGGAACCATCGATGATTTCCTGTGCATACTGGATACCTTCGATTAAGTTTTTCTTGGAATTGATAATGGCAGCGACAAGTTCTGTCTGGTTGATCAGTCCGCCACTCATCTCCATAAAATGAGTATTCCCATTGTTGATGATCTGGTTGAGAATTTCTTCTTCGTTGTTGATTTTACCAACCGTAACGATGGAATAAGATCCATGACGGGAACGAACGTTAACTGGCTGTGGTTCATAGTCAGAGATACAGCCAAGACCCATGCGGCCTTTCATAGAGTTCATGTCACGGTCAAACTTTGTACGGAATGGGCTGTTTTCGATGTTGTGGATCGCACGGTCAAATCCGCGTTCATCATCGTAAAATACCATACCGGCTCTTCGTGTTCCTAAATGAGAATGGTAATCTGTGCCGAAGAATACGTCAAATACAACGTCTTCCTTTTTAGAAATAGCACCAAAAAATCCTCCCATAATATTTCCTCCTCTGTGTTCATAATGAACAAAAAATAATTAAAATTTGCTTAAAAATTCAACACTTTTTAATTTTGCTTTAAGATGAAGATAAGCATCCCGAAATCGGAATGCTTATCTTTTTTTATATTTTATATATTATTTGTCTTTAATTGCGGAATGTAATTCCTGAAGGGATTTGATATCAGAACCACCATGTCTTCTGATAGACTGAATACCCTTAGCAGCTGCAAGAGCAGCAGCGATTGTTGTGAAGTAAGGAACTTTTGCTTTGATTGCAGCCTTACGTAAGTAAGAGTCATCATAAGCAGAGTCTTTACCTACTGGAGAGTTAACAACGATGTCAACTGTTCCGTTTGTGATAAGATCGTATGTATTTGGACGACCTTCGAAGAGTTTGTTTACTCTTTCAGCAGCAATACCAGCTTCATTAAGAGCTTTGCAGTTACCTTCTGTAGCAACGATCTTGAATCCGTTGTCGGAGAAGATCTGAGCAAGTTCAACGATTTCTGGTTTGTCTTTTCTATTTACAGAGATGAGTACAGTTCCTTCTGTAGGTAATTTCATGGAAGCAGCTTCCTGAGCTTTGCAGAATGCTTCATGATATGTTGCAGAAAGACCTAAAACTTCACCTGTAGATCTCATTTCTGGTCCAAGTACAGGGTCAACTTCCTGGAACATGTTGAATGGGAATACGGATTCTTTTACACCGTAGTGTGGAATATCCTGTTCACATAATGCTGGAACTGGAGATTCTTTTCCTGTAAGTTCGGAAGTGATGATTTCTGTAGCAAGTGGTACCATACGGATGTTACATACTTTAGATACTAATGGTACTGTACGGGATGCACGTGGGTTAGCTTCTAATACATATACTTTATCATTTTCGATTGCGTACTGCATGTTCATAAGACCACGAACGCCCATTTCTTCAGCAATCTTTCTTGTGTATTCTTTGATTGTTTCAACATTCTTTGGAGAGATGTGAACAGATGGAAGTACACAAGCGGAGTCACCGGAGTGAACACCTGCAAGTTCGATATGTTCCATAACTGCAGGAACGAATGCATGTTTTCCATCAGAAATAGCATCAGCTTCACATTCCATAGCATGTCCTAAGAAACGGTCAATAAGGATTGGTCTGTCAGGTGTTACACCAACAGCAGCTTCCATGTAGCCAACCATAGCAGTTGCATCGTATACAACTTCCATACCACGACCACCAAGTACGTAAGAAGGACGTACCATAACTGGATAGCCGATTTCTTCAGCGATTGCTAAAGCTTCTTCAACGTTAACAGCCATTCCGGATTCTGGCATTGGGATTTCTAATTTATCCATCATAGCACGGAATAAGTCACGGTCTTCCGCAAGGTCGATAACAGCAGGAGAAGTACCTAAAATCTTAACTCCGTTAGCTTCTAACTGGGAAGCTAAGTTAAGTGGAGTCTGACCACCGAACTGAGCAATAACGCCAAGAGGTTTTTCTTTATTGTAGATACTTAAAACATCTTCTAATGTAAGAGGTTCAAAGTATAATTTGTCGGATGTATCGTAGTCTGTAGATACTGTTTCAGGGTTACAGTTTACGATAATTGTTTCAAATCCTAATTTCTTTAATGCTTTAGCAGCATGTACACAACAGTAGTCAAATTCGATACCCTGACCGATACGGTTAGGACCACCACCTAAGATCATAATCTTATTGTTGTTTGATACTTCGTTTTTGTCTTCTGCATTGTATGTGGAGTAGTAGTAAGCAGCATCCTGAGTTCCGGATACGTGTACACCTTCCCATGCTTCTTCAACACCAAGTTCGATTCTCTTGTTACGTACATCATCTTCAGATACTTCACAGATCTGGGAAATGTATTTGTCAGAGAAACCGTCTTTCTTAGCAGCGATTAATAATTCGTCTGCTGGTAAAGAACCTTTGCATTCCATCATAGCATTTTCTTCGTCAACTAATTCCTTCATCTGTTCAATGAACCATTTTTTAACCTTTGTAAGGTTGTAGATTTCATCAACAGTAGCGCCTGCACGAAGTGCTTCGTACATTACGAAGTGACGTTCGGAGCTAGGAGTAATTAACATCTTGAGTAAGTCTTCTTTGGATTTTGTATCAAAATCTTTCGCATGACCAAGACCATAACGACCTGTTTCAAGAGAACGGATTGCTTTCTGGAAAGCTTCTTTGTATGTTTTACCGATACTCATAACTTCACCAACGGCTCTCATCTGAGTACCAAGTTTATCTTCAACGCCTTTGAACTTTTCAAATGCCCAACGAGCGAACTTGATTACAACGTAATCTCCGTCTGGAACGTACTTGTCAAGTGTTCCATATTTACCACATGGAAGATCTTTTAATGTAAGACCTGTAGCTAATTTTGCGGATACTAAAGCGATAGGGAAACCTGTAGCTTTAGAAGCAAGAGCAGAAGAACGGGATGTACGTGGGTTGATTTCGATGATGATGATACGGTCAGATACTGGATCATGAGCAAACTGACAGTTACATCCACCAATAACCTGTACAGCGTCTACTACTTTGTAAGCAGCTTCCTGTAAACGGTCCTGAATTTCCTGGGAAATTGTAAGCATTGGAGCGGAACAGAAGGAGTCACCTGTGTGAACACCCATTGGATCGATGTTTTCGATGAAACATACTGTGATCATGTTTCCATCTTTATCACGAACTACTTCAAGCTCTAATTCTTCCCATCCTAAGATAGATTCTTCAACGAGAACCTGTCCTACTAAGGAAGCCTGAAGACCACGGGCAATAACAGTTTTTAACTCTTCTTTATTGTATACGAGACCGCCGCCGGCACCACCCATTGTGTATGCAGGACGAAGAACTACTGGGTAACCTAATCTATCAGCGATTTCTAAACCTTCTTCAACACTGTATGCAACCTGGGATCTAGCCATTTCGATTCCAAGTTTGTCCATTGTGTTCTTGAATTCGATACGGTCTTCACCACGTTCGATAGCATCGATCTGTACGCCGATAACCTGTACATTATATTTATCTAAGATACCTTCCTTGGAAAGCTCTGCACATAAGTTTAATCCGGACTGTCCGCCTAAGTTAGGAAGAACTGCATCTGGACGTTCCTTTGCGATAATCTGTTCGAGACGTTCAACATTTAAAGGTTCGATATAAGTTACATCAGCTGTTTCTGGGTCAGTCATGATTGTAGCTGGGTTAGAGTTTACTAATACGATTTCATAACCTAAGCTCTTTAATGCTTTACAAGCCTGAGTACCGGAGTAGTCAAACTCACAAGCCTGTCCGATTACGATTGGGCCGGAACCGATGATCAGAACCTTATGAATATCTGTTCTTTTTGGCATATTGTTATCTCCTTTATTAAATTTTTTCAAAATCATACAATTTCTATTATATCGAAAGTTTCTAATTTATCAACTAATTTATTAAAAAATTTTAATGAAAAACTTTATTTTATAAAGATATGGAATGAAAGCACCCGTCTTGTCATGGATAAAAAAACCTTATATAATATATATTTAGTAGGATTTGAACAGAGAAATATCAGGAGAAAAGAACATGAAAATTTCAACAAAAGGACGATATGCTCTTCGAATTGTCATTGATTTAGCGAAAAACAGTCAGGAACATTGTGTGCCGTTAAAAGACATTTCCAAAAGACAGCATATCACAATCAAATACATGGAACAGATTATGCCTCTTCTTACAAAGGCAGGTTATGTTAAGAGCTACCGTGGAAATAATGGAGGATATAAGCTTAACAAACCGGCAGAAGAACTCTCAGCAGGCATGATTCTTAGAGCAGCAGAAGGCAGCTTATCACCGAATGCATGCTTGGATGATGAGATTAATACATGTCCACGATGTGGTCTTTGCGATACCATTGGCTTTTGGGAAGGCTTAAAAGCCGTGGTGAATGAATATACCGACAGTGTGTCCATCGCAGACTTAGTCAATGAAGAAAAACGAAAAGATAAAATTATGGAAACATTCAAGAATAAACAGGAAGAAAACGATGAATAAATCAGATTTAATAGCGAAATTAGAACAGTTTCTTCCATATAATGAGCAGGAGCAAAAGGATAAAGCGTTTATTTTACGCTTGTTAAATGCTTCCGAAGACGTTTTTTTCCGTTCGAATGACGTGGCGCATATGACGGCTTCTGCGTGGGTAACGAATAAAACACATGACAAGATTTTGATGATCTATCATAATATTTATGATTCCTGGGCGTGGCTTGGTGGTCATGCAGACGGGGACGAGGATTTACTTCGTGTTGCCTTAAAAGAGGTGCGAGAAGAGAGTGGGCTTACGAACATTGTGCCCGTGACCGATGACATTTTCAGTGTTGAAGTGCTTACGGTCAATGGTCACGAAAAGAGAGGCGAATACGTGCATTCCCATCTTCATCTTAATGTGACCTATCTTTTTGAGGCGGATGAAGAAGATGAGATTTTCATCAAACCAGATGAAAATAGTAATATTGGATGGTTTTCTTTAGATGGCGCCATTGAAGCATCATCTGAAGAGTGGTTTGTTAAGAGAGTGTATCCAAAGCTTAATGAAAAGCTTAACGCCTTATTTGCAGCAGAACCGATTTCGGACGAAACATTTGCTCGTATGAAAGGAAAATCTTTTGCTGATGACTGTGTGATTCCAAGAGAAGAGCTTCGATATCTTCGCGTGCTCCACTGGGGATTTGATGAAAAGCCTCACAAAGGAGAACTAGTAGTGCATGAATCCGTTGCGGATGAAATCGTACTTATAATGAAGAAATTGTATGAAAACCGCTATCCGATAGAGAAGATGAGACTGATTGATGAGTATGATGCGGATGATCTAAAGTCCATGGGGGATAATAATTCTTCGGCATTTTGTTACCGTGTCATTGCCCATACGGACATCATTTCCCAGCATGGAAGAGGGCTTGCGATTGATATCAATCCGCTTTATAATCCGTATGTGACGGACATCGAGTTTACGCCGGTTGAAGGTGAGGCGTATCTTGACCGAAGCAAGGATTTTCCTTATAAAATCAATCATGAGGATCTCTGCTTTAAACTGTTTAGCGAATATGGTTATGAGTGGGGTGGAGACTGGGAAGACAGCAAGGATTACCAGCATTTCCAGAAGGTAAAAAGAGAGAAACCTATCTATTAGGAATTTCTTTATATATAGAAGAAATAATAATTGATAAAAGAAAATATATGAAAAATTGAGGAAATTGAAGATGAAAAAGAATTTTATGGAAGGCTTCCGTGATGGGATTCCTATTGGACTGGGATATTTCGCGGTAGCATTTTCTCTGGGGATTTTTGCCCGTGACATCGGGATGAATGCCCTTCAGGGCTTTTTAGCAAGTTTAGTGACACTTGCTTCCGCCGGAGAATATGTAGGGTTTAGCATGATGGCAGCTCATGCAACCTATGCAGAAATGGCAATTGCGATTGCGGTTACGAATGCAAGATATTTTCTGATGAGCTGTGCGCTTAGCCAGAAATTATCACCGGAAACAGGTATTGGACATCGTTTTGGTGTAGCACTTGGGGTAACCGATGAGATTTTCGGTATTTCGATTGCAAGAAAAGGCGTGTTAAGTCCATTCTATAATTATGGCGCCATTACGATTGCGGCACCTCTCTGGGCACTGGGAACTTCCCTTGGTCTTATTGCGGGAAATCTGCTTCCAGACCGATTAGTAAGCGCATTAAGCGTTGCTTTATATGGCATGTTTCTTGCCATTATCGTACCTCCTGCAAGGGATAACAAGATTATCCGCGTTCTTGTGTTAGCAGCATTTGCCGCAAGCTTTGCTTTTGAGAAGCTTCCGATGATTTCTACATTATCCGGTGGAACAAGAACGATTATCATTACCGTGATTTTAGCAGCAATTGCGGCTTTATTATTCCCGGTTGACGACGAGGAGGACGAATAAGATGAGCAAAACCTGGATTTATATTATCATTATGGCGGGAGTAACTTATCTAATCCGTGTGCTCCCACTGACTTTGATTCGAAAACCAATTGAGAATCGATTTATCAAATCATTTTTATACTATGTACCATACGTAACACTGGCTGCGATGACATTTCCGGCAATCGTTGAGGCGACCACTGCACCAGTTGCAGGGATTGCAGCACTCATCATTGGCGTCATTTTAGCATGGAGAAATACAAGCATGGTTATGGTAGCATCCATTTGCTGTTTTGTGGTACTGGCAGTGGAGTTTGTATTAGTATAAGACATGCGCTTGTATAAGAAGTTGTATAAGATATGTATATAAAGTGTATTTAAGAACTCTTAGATATTCATATGCAAAAAAATAACCCTGAAGAACTGGAGAGAGAAATCGTGTTCTTCAGGGTTTTTCAATGATTAAAGTAGATTGAAGAAGAGTGTGTATTAGTCTGACGCTACTTTAATTATTGTTATTAGTGATTGGAATCCATGACTGGAACTGGTCTTGCAACTGCCTGGGCTTTCATGATATCGCCGTCAAGAACGGAGATAAAGCCGTCATCAACAAATGCATCGATGGCTGCAAACATTTTTGTGATGTAGTCTTCGTGTGTTGGATATAATTCCTTGAGACGTTCTTCACTAAATGGTACATAGCAGCTGTCCATGTCATTAGAACTTGTGCCACTGTAATAAGAAGCAACTGGAACACTTAATTCAGGAAGTCTTAAACCACCCTTGCAGTTTCCGTCTTCATCTAAAGCGGCATAACCAGTTTCGTCTGTTTCGATGAGACCATGTGCATGTGGTGGAACACTGATTCCACGGGACCATGCATCTAAGTTTCTTAAAGCCTGTCTCATAATAGCATCCATGCATAATGTAGAGAAATCTGTTGCAGGGAAGCCTGTTTTCTGGCCGATTGCTGCGATTTCCTCATAACCTGGGCGGTAGAGACAGCCTACAAATGTATTGTGAGCATGGCTGGCAGCTTCGTATAAGCGGAAGCGGTCGCCAATTTCATCACTGTCTGGTCTTCTGTGGCTGATATGTCCGGCAAAATCGCGGAAATCCCACTGAGACATGATACGGATAAATGGTACAGGACAGTTCTTTGTAATCTGGATTGGATCGGTTGGTTCTGCAGGATCTTCTTCCTGGTTTAATGGAACCATCTGGCTTCCTGTGTAGCTTAAATATCCGTCAAATGGTGCTTCCACTGGAGATGGGCGGTCACTTTCGTGGAAGATATTAATGTAGGTAGATAAGAACATGCCAGACTGGGAACATCCCATAGCATATACCTTTTCAATTTCGCCACCAATAAATTCAGATCCTTCCGGACGTTTAAAGAAGTCACCTAACTGTGTGAGCATATCCCAGAAAAGACCATATTCAGTCTCTTTGGAGCTGTGCTGCCACATAAGAATCTTCTTACTGATTTCGCCAGGATTCTTATTTGGGTTTGTCCAGTCAAGTGGAGCATAACGTTCTGGATCATATTTTTTAAGAGAAGCAATACAGCCTTCACGGATTGTGATACCTACATAGATATCTCCGTCTCTTAACATAGATGGCCATACCTGACACCACATTGGAACTACATCCCATCCATTGGTTGGGTTGATGAGTTCAATTACGATATTACCGCTGAATTTTTTCATATCAGCAGGCTTTCTTACAAGAAAACGGTTTGTATATGGCGCATCAGCGAATTTGATTTCCGCCTGATTATTTTTTAATGTGTAAACATTTGCTTTTCCGCTAAAGAAATATTCTTCTTCAACATAGCCGTAGCGTTTTAAGTCGATTGGGACAAGCTGACGGTCACATGCATTCCATGGAATAGAGTTTTCTGTTCTAGGAACATATGTAATATTTTCAATTGTTAATTGATTTTTCATTTCAAAGTCCCCCATAATTATAATTTTAATTAGATTTTGATTAGATGATACCTGCTAATAATTTTGTTCCTAAAGGTACAATAATGAGACAGGATACGATAATCATAGTTGCACATACAGCGATACTGTATTTTGCGGTACCTTTATATTCTACACCCATGTCAGAGTAAATGATACTCATTGTTGGAGCAGCACTTACTGTACAGAATGCGGTACCACAGATTGCAATTACTGCACATGCGAATGCAAGTACCTGTGCTGGATTGATTCCAGGAACAGACATCATTGCTGGTACGAAACTGGAGCATACAACAACACCTGCAACTGTGTTAGAACAGAAGTTAGTGATTAAGGATGCTACAACGATACCGATTAACATAGCTAACATGATTGGCATTTTAGCAACAATAGGTCCTAAGATGTTCTGTAAACATAAGGAGATACCGAATTCTTCAGCACCTACGTTACCAGCATAGAACATGATTGCGCCTAAGAACATAATCATAGACCAAGGTACTTTAGCAGCTGCTTTGTTAAGATCCATAACAGGTTCGCCGTCTACTGTGATGATACACATTAATGCACATACAAGTGTTACACCGGCAGCGATGGAGATACCACTGAAGTATCCTGCAACAGGTCCTAAGAATGTACAGTAAGCAAGTACATAGAATGTTAAGATTACGATCATACCTAAGATTGCAATCTTACCACGTTTGTTGATTGGGTTTGCACTTAATTCTGCACGCATTGCAGCGTCGTCGAAGTTTTCAAATTTTGATACGTCAGGACGGATGATAAATTTGATTACGAGCCATGCAACAACAATCATAATTGCAAGATAGAAACCACATACGGAGAAGTAGTCCATTGCTGTAAATTTGCTGAATCCAAGACCTACAACAAGACCAACCATAGTTAATACATATGGACGACCCCAGATTAAAACACCATCACATGTCTGAGCGACCCAGCCGATTAATAAGCCGTGTGCTTTGAAGAATTTGTCTTCTTTTGTATAACCGATGGATTTTGTTACTTCATATAAAATTCTGAAGAATAATACGGATACTACCTGAGGAGCTGTAAAGATGGAGATGATAACCATAGCAATTGTAAACATGATCATGAATAATGTTGGATGACCATGGATGAATTTTCTGGAAATGATCCATTTTACGATCCATTCAAATGCACCGCTTTCTTCCATTACAGTAGCTACCATTAAGAATGGGATTACAGCTGCTGCACAAACGTTACCCCATAATGTCATATAAGATGGAACACCAGGTGCAACAAGAAGCATAATTGCAACGGTTACAGAAAATAAAGAAGTCCATCCTGTACCACAGGTAAGCCATAAATAAATAGTTGGCAGGAATACTGATAACATACGTACACCTGCATTAGTAAGGCCGTTTGCTTCTGGTAATAAGAAGTAAAGAGCGATACCAGCAATAATAGCAATCAAGAAATGTTTCTGATTCTTATTCATTGTTTTCCTCCTTTTCATACGTACACACACTCTCTCTTGATGATTATTTAACAATCACATTATAGAGAATTTCTAATTGTTTGAGAAATATAAGTTTTTTGATTTTAAATTACAAATTGTAATATAGATTTAAAAATAGGTTTGTGATAGAATGAAGAAGGAAAGGGGAAAGAGAACATGACATTTGATCAGCTTGAATATTTTATCGCTATTGCAGAAACACAGAATATGACCAGTGCGTCCAAGAGACTTAATGTTGCACAGCCTGCATTAAGCAGAACAATCGGGAGACTTGAGCAGGAACTTGATTTTCCATTGTTTGACCGACACGGAAAGACAATTATATTAAATAGCAATGGAGAGGAATTTCTTAGATTTGCTCAAAAATGTATGCAGAGTTTTCATAATACAAAGAACAGCATTACCTCAGGTGGAATAAAGGGTACCTTAAAAATCGGGAATATGTTAGAGAATATAGAGATTAACCGTGCGATTGCGGAATTTGCAAAGCAGTTTCCGGGCGTTCAATTAGAAGTGGTACGCCAGCCGAAAACAGAGAATCTCAAGGCATTTGATTTCTTTTTTGGGAATGCCGACTTTGAAAATGCTCATTTAAGCCATTCTCTGGATAAAGTGACTCTTTGGCATGAACCTATGGGGGTTTTGGTAAGCAGAAATCATCCATTATCAAACCGTACGGAAATTGATTTAAAAGAGGCGGAGGATTATAGCTTTGTCCTGCCATATGATACGGCTTTTGCAAAATTTGTGAATCATTTTTTCAAACTGGCTGATTTTGTTCCGAAAAGTACCTTTAAGACGAATGACCAATCCATGCTCGTAGAGATTATTCGAACGATGGATTACATTGCATTGACACCGATGTATTGTAATTTGTATGGTGATCAAGATGATTTTCGAATTCTCAGACTGAATAATCCGGAATATATTCGTCAGATTTATTTATACTGGGATACTAACAAGACTATGACAGATTCTGAAAAAGTATTTCTCGATTTTGTAGAGCAATATGAGTTTGAATATAACAAAATTGATATATAGAAAGAAGAAAAGTGCATAAGGAGATATGATGAAAATTAGAATTGCAACCCCTTATGATGCAGTGAAATTACTGCATATTTATGAAAAGTATGTTAAAAATACGGCAATTACATTTGAATATGAGGTGCCTTCCGTAGAGGAGTTTGAAGGTCGTATCCGTAATATCAGCAAACGTTATCCCTATTTGGTATTAGAGGATGAAGGTCGCATCCTGGGATATGCTTACGCGGGGGTGTTTAAGGGTCGTCGTGCTTACGACTGGAGTGTGGAAACAACGGTTTATGTTGATTCCGAATATAAGGGAAGAGGATATGGCCGAATGCTCTATGAAGAATTAGAACGTTATCTTATCATGCAGCATGTCACCAATCTTAATGCCTGCATTGCCTATACGGAAATTGAGGATGAATATCTAACTAATGGCAGTCCTCGATTCCATGAATCTATGGGATATCAATTGGTTGGAACATTCCACAATTGTGCATACAAATTCGACAAATGGTATGACATGATCTGGATGGAGAAGATGATCGGCGAACATACTGTGCCGGCAGCAGAATTTATTCCTTTTCATGAACTGTTAAAGGATCGTACCTATCTCTTTTTGGGAAGCTCTGTAACGTTAGGAATGGCAGCAAATGATTATTCCTTTGTAGATGAGCTGGTAAAAACGGAAGGAATTCATGCGATCAAGGAAGCAGTCAGCGGAACTACCTTAGTGGATGAAACCAATGAGAATGGTGAATCCTACATTACAAGAATGAAACGAATGGATCAGAAAGTGAAAGCAGACGGGTTCATTTGCCAGCTTTCTACGAATGATGCGTCGCGTGGGCTCCCGGTTGGTGAGCTGTCGGAAAGTTTTGATTTAGAAGATTTTGATACGCACACAATTACGGGTGCGATGGAATATGTGATTGCTTACGCGAAAGAAACTTGGGAATGCCCGGTTTATTTTTATACAGGAACGAAGTTTGACAGTGATCTCTATGAAGAGATGATCGCGCTTTTATATAAAGTGAGTGCCAAATGGCAGGTGCCAGTGCTTGATTTGTGGAATGATGAGGATATGAATCAGGTGAGTCCTGAAGATTATGCACGTTTTATGCAGGATCCGGTTCATCCACTCAAAGCAGGTTATGTGGAGTGGTGGACACCGAAATTTGCCACATTTTTAAAGGAACAGTTATAATGAAGATTCAGAAATTATACAGTCTGACCCGTCAGGCGATAGATGCCTATGCGATGATTGAAGAAGGGGATAAAATTGCGGTTGGAATTTCTGGTGGCAAGGATTCTCTTACTTTACTTCAGATTATGGCGGGACTTCAGAAGTTTTATCCGAAAAAATTTGAATTGATGGCAATTACATGTGATGTAGGTTTTGAGGGGATGGATTTTCGTCCGGTTGCAAGCTGGTGTGAGAGCCTTGGGATTGCTTATGAGACCGTAAAGACGAACATTGCAGAAATTGTTTTTGAACATAATCAGGATGAGCGACCTTGCTCTCTGTGCGCAAAGCTTCGAAAAGGTGCGATGTATGACCGTCTAAATGAACTTGGTTTTCATAAGATTGCCTATGCGCATCACAAAGACGATTTTATTGAAACTGCATTTATGTCACTAATATTTGAAGGGAGATTTTATTCCTTCCCGCCGGTTACCGAACTGGATCGCTCCGGTATCACGGTTATCCGCCCAATGATGTATGTGCCAGAACGCTCTGTGGCAACCTTTGCCCGTGAAAATGCTCTGCCGGTCGTTCATAATGTCTGTCCGGTCGATGGTTCTACGAAAAGAGCTTATGCAAAAGGGTTGGTGAAACAATTAAGTGAAGAAAATCGAGGTGTGAAAGATCGTTTGATGCATGCAATCGAAGAAGCACATTTTGAGGATTGGCCGGTAAAAGTTGTGAAATAGACGAAAAATTGATAGAAATAAAAAAGGACTGTGCGCGAAATAGTTGTTTCGCGTGACAGTCCTTCATTTTTATATACCTAAAATCTTCTTTTTAATTGCAGCAAATTCTTCTTCGGTAAGGATTCCATCATCAAGAAGCTTTTTATATTCAAGGATTTGTTCTACATTCGATTTTGCAGCAGGTTCTTCCTTGACTACTTCCTTAATGATGACTGGAGAAGCAGGAGCTGCTGGTGTTGCCTGAAGATGAGTTGCGTGAGTTTTAAAGATTTCATTCGCCATGTCTACGATTTCTTCACAGCGGTCTTTACGAAGACCGATGCGGAAAACGCCGGGAACGGAATCTAATACGAGCACATCAAGAAGCGCATCCTCTTCACGATAAATACGATTCAAATGATACCAGTAAACGGATACAAAATGATCTGTAAAACGCTTTTTCTGGGAAATGATAAAGCGCTTATTTGTTAAGGCGAAAGCAGTATAATCTGCCTGTGTTCTTCGTCCACGATAATTATCCATACCGATGAAAGTCATAAGACATTCTTCATCTGGTTCTAAATTCTTTTCAATGATTGCAAAATGTTTTTTTGCCATCTTAAATGAGTAGCCAAACGCAAAATGATGTTCGCTTGCATAGTCATACATGGCCTGAGCAGTTCTAATTGCCATAAAGATCTCTCCTTAATTTCAGTCTTGCTTTTATTTTAGCAAAATTTTTTGCGAAATACAATGATTGCAGAAATGATAGAAATTGTTTATTATTTTGTACAATTTTGTCTATATATTCTGCTTGTATATTCATTAATAATAGCTTATAATAAAGTATGTCACGGGAGCACTGTGGCTTAGGGTATTTACATTTTAAAAACATTTCTCTTAGAAGACGTTTACACACACAAGCATTTAATTTTAAAGAGAACGGAAGAGCACTGGTTTATTGGCGTTACCAGTGCTTTTTTCGTTGTTGAAATATACCTTTTGTTTGTGCACAGCATATGAATGTAGTAAAATAAACATAAGTGTAAGTAAATGATTACTTTATATAGAAGAAGGAGAAAAAATTATGATTTATTATGTAGATCAGCAGGCAATTCAGACTGGTGCTGGTACAAAAGAACAGCCATTTTTAACAATTTCTGAAGCAGCAGCCATTGCAAAAGCAGGCGATCAGATTATCATCATGCCTGGTATTTATGAAGAATGGATCAATCCGGCAAATGGTGGTGAAGAAGACGCACCAATCGCTTACCGTGCATATAAACCAGGAACAGTGACCGTTACAGGTGCTATGAAAGCAAAAGGCTGGGAAGCATTTGATGGCGACGTATGGATGCTTACGATCGATAATAAAATCTTTGGAGAGTACAATCCATATACGACAATTATCCATGGAGACTGGATTTCTGAGAGTAATCCGGTTCATACAGGTGAGATATATTTAAACAATAAGAGTTTTTATGAAAAACAGACGTTAGAAGAAGTAATGGATCCAACTGTTTATGGATATTCCTGGGATCAGGATCAGACATTATATTGCTGGTTTACTGAGCAGGACGAAGAGCATGATACAACCATCCTTTATGCAAACTTCCAGGGAGCAGATCCAAATGAAGAAGAGGTTGAAATCAATGTGAGAAGACGATGTTTCTTCCCGGATCGAACAGGCATTAATTATATTACGATTTCTGGAATTGCCTTTGAAAAGGCAGCAACTCAGTGGGCACCGCCAACGGCATTTCAGGATGGTATGGTAGGCCCTCACTGGTCAAAAGGCTGGGTAATCGAAGATTGCGAAATCTCTAATTCCAAGTGTAGTGGTATCTCTCTTGGGAAATATTTACAGCTGGAAAATGATAATAAATGGTCTACATGGGGGTATAAAGATGGTACTCAGACTGAGCGTGATAACATTTGCCAGGCAGTCAATGAAGGTTGGAGCAAGGAAACGATCGGCTCTCATATCGTAAGAAACTGTCATATTCATCATTGTGGACAGACGGGTATCGTAGGTCATCTTGGCGGCGTATTCTCTACCATTGAAAACAATCACATTCATAATATTAATAATAAACAGGATCTGGCAGGTGCAGAAATCGGTGGAATCAAGATGCACGCAGCCATTG
Source organism: Lachnospiraceae bacterium (assembly GCA_024403555.1). GTDB lineage: Bacteria > Bacillota > Clostridia > Lachnospirales > Lachnospiraceae > Fimousia. Next base: position 39,448 of record JAKSRP010000014.1, read on the forward strand.
ATGTAACATACAAAAATAATCACATCCACCATTGTACCCGTGGTCTCTGGCTTGACTGGCAGGCACAGGGCACTCGTGTGACCGGAAACTTATTCCATGACAACTGCCCACCAGAAGGCACACAGTTTGGCAACGACGTATTAGCCATTGGAGAAGATATTTTCGTGGAAGTTTCTCACGGGCCAACATTAATTGACAATAACTTTTTATTGTCGAAAGCATCCCTTCGAATTCCAACTCAGGGTGTTGCAATTGTTCATAACTTTATTGCAGGATCGTTTACCTGTGTTGGCAAAGGCGTGGACAATGGAACCGTGAACTTTCCATCACCACGTTACACACCTTATCACGTGCCACATGATACAAAAATTGCTGGTTTCATGACATTCCTTCACGGAGATATTCGTTTTTACAACAACATTTTTGTTCAGCAGGAGATTCGTGAAGACTTAGAAACATTTGCCGTGGAAAAGAGCAACGGTGAGCAACAGTATATCTGCGGCACAATTCCTTACGAAGCTTATCCAACCTTTAAAGAATGGAAGGCACGTTTTGCAGCGAATCGTCCTTTATCCGGCATTGACCGTGACCGTTATTATGATCATCTTCCAGTCTGGTATGAAGGTAATGTATATTTTAATGGTGCCAAACCTTGTAGTAAGGAAAATGCTATTGTAAAGGATGAACAGGTTCTCTGGTCTTTATCAAAAGAAGACGAAAAGATGATTTTTACATCCAATGTGTTTGATTTTATTGGCGATATAACAGAAGAACTGATTGATACACAAAAATTAGGATGGGCATTTGAACCAGAACAGAAATTTGAAGATCGTGATGGAAAAGAAATCATATTCAACAAAGACTATTTTGGAAAGAAACGAAAGAGCATTCTTCCGGGACCTTTAGCCAAAGTATCCGATACATGGGCTCTGTTCGATGATCATGTAGCAGGCAAATATCCTTGCCCATGCTGTGGCTGTCATACATTAAATGAGGGCGAAGGCTCCTATGAGATCTGTCCAGTCTGTGGATGGGAGGATGACCGTGTTCAGAAAAATGATCCAGAATTTCAAGGCGGTGCAAACGAAGAATCTTTAAAGGAAGCAAAAGAAATACTTGGATAGATTTGTCAGATTACTGAAAAAATGATACAATAATAGACAGATTATTTGCAAAATAAAGGAGAATGAGCATGGGAATCTTTTCTAAGAAAAACGTGGAAGTGGTAACAATTTCACCAGAAGAACTGAATGCAAAAAGACTAAAAGAATTTGTTCCAACAAAGGCTCTTGGCGTTAAAAAATATCCAGACGCTATGCAGTTTATTTATGATGAGGATAGAAGACTTTTTTGTGTAGTAGAAGGACCGGAAGAAACATTTCGTGAACGAAACCCTCATGTATTTGCTTTTAAGGAAGTCATTGATGTATATCTTCATGTTGTGCAGTACTGGACAGAAAAAGCAAAACAGGGAGAAGATATGAAGGGTACTGAGAAGCTTCCACCAGAACGATTTGGTGATGTATTCTGGCACTATGATTTTTATCTTCACATTTTAATTTACAAGTTTCACATATAAAAATAAAACAATCACGACAAAAATGAGATAAAACATTTTGAGAACAAATATGACATTTTAAATATAATTTTTTTAATTTTTCATCATTT
>JAKSRP010000015.1 GCA_024403555.1 Lachnospiraceae bacterium
GAAGGAGAAGTAATCGCATTTTCTCTTGGCGAACCATTAAATGATGATACCTTCGTGGTACATATTGAAAAAGCATTTTCCAAAATCCAGGGTGCTTATCCGATCATTAACCAGCAGTTTGTAAAGCATGAAGCATCCGAATTTACCTATATTAACAGAGAAGAAGACTGTGATGAAGAAGGTCTTCGTCAGGCGAAGCTTTCTTACCGTCCTGTTATGATGATTGAAAAGGGTATGATGCATTTTTGTTAATTATTGCAAAAGGATAGAAAATTCATTATAATAATAGTTAATTGTATTGTGATGAAAGTGAAGTGAACTTTATGAAAGAAGATAAAATCATAACACCTATTAAAAGAGAAATTAGCAAGCCGAAGGATTTTACGGAACCGAACGAGCTTTTTGAGCAGCTTCTTAAGACGATTCATGGGTATCATCCATCTGCGGATGTAACATTGATCAAGAAGGCATATCAAATTGCTTATGATGCTCACAAAGAGCAGAGGAGAAAGTCTGGGGAACCTTATATCATTCACCCACTTTGTGTTGCGTTGATTCTTGCCGAGCTTGAGTTAGATAAAGAAACGATCGTTGCCGGTATTCTTCATGATGTAGTGGAAGATACGGTTATGACTTCCGAAGAGATTGCAACAGAATTCAATCCAGAAATCGCACTTTTAGTGGATGGTGTTACAAAATTAGGACAATTGAATTATTCCGCAGACAAGCTTGATATTCAGGCAGAAAATCTTCGAAAGATGTTCCTTGCCATGGCAAAGGATATCCGCGTTATTTTGATCAAATTAGCGGACAGACTTCATAATATGCGTACGATGCAGTATATGAAGCCACATAAGCAGATTGAAAAATCCAGAGAAACCATGGATATTTACGCTCCAATTGCGTCTAGACTTGGTATTTCGAAGATTAAAGTGGAACTTGATGATTTATCTTTAAAATATTTAAAACCAGAAGTTTACAAGGAATTAGAAGAATCACTTGCTTTCCATAAGCAGGAACGTGAAGATTTTATTCGCGTGATCGTTGATGAAGTTTCCGCTGGTATTTCAACAACCGTTGATAAAGCAGAAGTAGATGGACGTGTAAAACATTTCTTTAGTATATATAAGAAGATGGTCAACCAGAATAAGACCATCGATCAGATTTATGATTTATTTGCGGTTCGTATTAAGGTAGAGACCGTAAGAGACTGTTATGCTGCACTTGGTATTATCCATGAGATGTATAAGCCAATTCCAGGCCGTTTCAAGGATTATATTGCTATGCCAAAGCCTAACCGATATCAGTCTCTTCATACTACATTGATTGGACCAACCGGACAGCCTTTTGAAATTCAGATTCGTACCTTTGAGATGCATCGTATTGCTGAGTATGGTATCGCAGCTCATTGGAAATATAAAGAGAATGGTGGATCAGAAGGCATCAGTAAAGAAGAAGAAAAACTTACCTGGTTAAGAGAAATCTTAGAATGGCAAAGAGACATGGAAGATAACAAGGAATTCTTAAGTCTCTTAAAGACAAACTTAGATCTCTTTGCAGAACAGGTTTATTGCTTTACTCCTATGGGAGATGTAAAAACTCTTCCAACGGGTTCTACACCGATTGACTTTGCTTATATGATTCATTCCGCAGTAGGCAATAAGATGGTCGGTGCAAGAGTAAATGGGCGTCAGGTAACATTTGACTATCAGTTACAGACGGGAGATCAGGTAGATATTATTACCTCCCAGAATTCGAAAGGACCAAGCCGTGACTGGCTTCAGATTGTAAAATCTTCGCAGGCGAAAAATAAGATCAATCAGTGGTTTAAGAAGCAGTTCAAAGAAGAAAATATCGTCACTGGACGAGAGATGTTAAGAAACTATGCAAAAGAGCATAATCTTGTACTGGCAGATTATATGAAACCTCAGTACCAGAAGAAGATTATGATCAAATATGGTTTCCGCGACTGGGATGCAGTATGCGCATCCATTGGACATGGTGGATTAAAGGAAGGTCAGGTTGTCAACAAATTAGTTGAGCTTTATAACAAAGACCATCCAAAGATCTTAACCGATGAAGAAATTATCAAAGAAACCAACGAAGCACATCGCGACATAAAGCGACATAGCAATTCCAAAGGCGGAATTGTCGTAAAAGGTATTCACGATGTGGCAGTTCGTTTTTCGAAATGCTGTAATCCTGTTCCGGGTGATGAAATCTGTGGATTTGTTACACGAGGCAGAGGGGTATCCATTCACCGTACAGACTGTGTCAATATGATGTCTATGCCAGAAATCGAACGTGTTCGATTAATTGATGCAGAATGGGAAGATTCCGAAGAAAACTCCACAGGATTATATACAGCAGAAATCAAAGTATACAGCAATGACCGTAAGGGACTTCTTATGGACATTACAAAAGTATTTTCCGAAATGGATATCAGCATTAACTCCGTTAACAGTAACAAGGCGAAAAAAGGCCGCGTAACGACAAGTATTTCCTTTGATATCAGTGGAAAAGCACAGCTTAATTCCATCTTTTCTAAGATTCGAAACATCGAAGGAATTATTGATATTGAACGTACAGCAGGATAGGAGTACTGGATGAATCTTAATTTAGAATTAACCACTATGCCACTTGGCGGCATGGGAACAAATTGTTATATATTATCAGACAGTGCATCTGGTGATGCATATGTTTTTGATCCGGGTGATGAAGCAGATTATCTCCTTCGTTATCTTGATCAGAAAGGATTAAAGCTTTGTGGAATCATCTTAACACATGGTCATTTTGATCATATTTTAGCAGTAGATGATTTATTAAAGGCAGTACCTGGAATTCCTGTTTATGCAAACAAGGAAGAAAAGGTCGTATTTGAGAATCGAAGCTATAATCTTTGCGGCATGGTTGGAGGAAGATTCAATTTTATGCCAACGAATTATCTGGAAGATGGAGAAATTCTTGAAATCTTAGGCACTAAGGTGACATGTTTACACACACCAGGTCATACCTGTGGCGGCATGTGTTATTTTATCGAAGACAAATGGTGGCTGATTGCAGGAGATACCTTATTCCAGGCTAGTATTGGAAGAACTGATTTTCCAACCGGAAGCTATAAAGTACTTGCTGCTTCCATTAGAGAAAAGATTTATACCCTTCCGGACTGGGTAAAGGTATTCCCAGGACACGGTCCGGCAACAACAGTAGAAGAAGAAAAGCATACGAATATGTTCGTGCGCGCATTAGATGACTAGATGATTGGATTAATTATTAACAACGATACAATTGAATCAGATGTACGTGATATGATTTATGCCTTCTATTTTGGCGAAAAGATCAAAAAGGTACAGGATTTATCTGATGGTTTCGATTTCTATATTGATGTAAAGGCTGCCGATGAAGAGGTAGCCTTTTCCTTGATTAAGGATGGAGTTATAGTTGACACCGTAAAAAAGACAGGACTTTGGAGAAATCCGGTAAAAGAAGGTCCTTATGAACTCTTATCCAAGGAAACCGGAAAAAAACTTCCATGGGGCATTCTAACCGGTGTACGTCCGACAAAGCTTGCTATGATGCAGCTTGAAGAAGGAAGAAGCAGAGAAGAAATCATCGATTATTTTCTTGATACGTATCACTGTACAAGACAGAAAGCTGAAATTTGCACTACCGTAGCCTTAAATGAACAAGAGCTTATGAAGGACATTGATTTTAAGAATACCTATAGTCTTTATGTGGGCATTCCATTTTGTCCGACACGTTGTCTGTATTGTTCTTTTACATCTTATCCAATTAAGATTTATCAGGATAAGGTAGAAGACTATCTGCAGGCTCTTTTTAAGGAAATCGATTATGTGGCAAAAAAATGTAAAGAAAAAACACTGTTTTCCGTATATTTTGGTGGTGGAACCCCATCTTCCATTACAGCTGATCAGTTAGAACGACTGATCAATAAGGTGAAGGACTCTTTTGATATGAGCCACGTAGTGGAATTTACGGTAGAAGCAGGTCGTCCTGACAGTATCACCTATGAAAAATTAGAGGTTTTAAAGAAATGCGGCGTTTCCCGTATCAGTATCAATCCGCAGACCATGAATCAGGAAACGTTAGATATCGTAGGCCGTGCTCATAGTGTGGAACAGACGAAGGAAGCATTTGCCTTAGCCAGAAAAGCAGGACATACGAATATTAATATGGATATGATTGTGGGACTTCCAGGTGAAGATTTATCCCATGTTTTACATACTTTAGATGAAATCAGAAAATTAGGTCCAGACAGCTTAACGGTGCATTCGCTTGCAGTTAAGAGAGCGGCTCATCTAAAGGAACAGATTGATAATTACCGCGATTATTTAAAAGGTGCGTCAAATGAGATGCTAGAAGCCGTGGATGATTACGCGAAAGAGGCAGGATTAGTTCCGTATTATCTCTATCGTCAGAAAAATATTCCAGGCAATATGGAAAATATCGGATATGCAAGAGCCGGTTTAGAGAGCATTTACAATATCCTTATTATGGAAGAAAAGCAGGAGATTATTGCGGTTGGAGCCGATGCATCTTCTAAATTTGTTTTCCACGATGAGCATTACATCACACGTGCTGAGAATGTAAAGAGTGTGGATCACTATATGAACCGAATTGATGAAATGATTGAACGAAAAGATAGCATTTTGAAGGAGAAATATTGATGAATTCTTCTAATAACGTGTTTCCGGAAAGTATTTTAATAGACAATGTTATGGAATATATGAATCATGGGGCAATCGTAGGCAATCTTGCCAAAGAAATTGCAAAGCGTATGGGCATGGACGAGGAATTTTGCTATGATATGTCGATTGCCGGTATGATGCATGATATCGGCAAAGTCAAGATTCGTACTTATATTGAAGAACGATTTGAAAAGGTAATGTTTGTGGATGAAGCCCGTTATTACAGAATGCATCCAACGACCGGATATGCTCTCTTGAAAGAGCAGGGTTTTTCTGATAGAATTTTAACTGCGGTTCTTGATCACCATGAAAATTATGACGGATCTGGCTATCCGAATAACTTAAAGGGTGAAGGAATTTCCGTAGAAGGTCGCATTCTTCATATTTGCGATTCATTTGGGAGAAATATGATGAATCAGAAGGTTTCTTCCTGGAAGGATTTAAGAATTGATGAAGCGATGCGTGACATGGTCGAAGAAGCAAAAGACTTTGACATGAAGATATTTCTTTTATTTCAGGCTTATGTTTATTCTGAAGAGTTTCAGAACTTTTTAGAAGAGCTAGACCTTAGAATGAAGGATATGAAGGATAAATAATATAGAAATAGTATAGAAAGAGAGAAACACTATGGCAAAAGGCAATATTATCACACCTAGAACCTTATCTGGTTTTATGGAATTACCACCACAGGAACAGGTGTTATTTGAACGAATCAAAGCAACATTAGAAGATACATACCAGATGTATGGATTTTATCCAATCGATACTCCTGTTTTAGAATACAGTAATGTATTACTTGCAAAATCTGCAGGGGAAACAGAAAAACAGGTATATCGTTTTAACAAAGGGGATAAGGATTTATCCATGCGTTTTGACCTTACCGTTCCATTAGCAAAATATGTTGCTAAGAACTACTCTGCAATCACTTTCCCATTCAAGCGTTATGCAATCGGTAAAGTATACCGTGGAGAACGTGCTCAGAAAGGACGTTTCAGAGAATTCTATCAGGCAGATATTGATATCATCGGTGATGGTTCCTTAAGCATTGTAAATGATGCCGAAATCCCATCCATCATTTATTCCATTTTTACAGATTTAGGATTAAGCAACTTTACAATCCGTATCAACAACCGTAAAGTCTTAAACGGTTTATTTGAAATGAATGGTCTCGATGATTCTGCAACAGACATTATGCGTGTCATCGACAAAATCGATAAGATTGGTGTAGATGCTACAAAAGCAGAATTAATTGAAGTTGGCGTAACAGAAGAAGTAGCTGCTACTTTAATTGATATCATGACTTATAAAGACACAAATGCTAATGTAATCGCGAAGTTAGAAGGCTACAAAGGAAGAAGTGAAGTATTTGATCTTGGTTTATCTGAACTTTCTGATGTTATTTACTACATTGGCAAATTCGGTGTGCCAGAAGAAAATTATCGCATCGACTTATCCATCGCTCGTGGGCTTGACTACTACACAGGAACTGTTTACGAAACATTTGTAAATGATCATCCTGAAATTGGTTCTGTATGTTCTGGTGGTCGTTATGACAACCTTGCAGAATATTATACAAAGAAGAGTCTTCCAGGTGTTGGTATGTCCATCGGATTAACAAGATTCTTCTATATCTTAAACGAATACAAATATTTAAATACAAAGCTTAACTCTCCAGCAGACGTATTGATCATCCCTATGACAGATGATATGAGTGCAGCAGTTTCTATCTCTGCAACACTTCGTGAATGTGGTATTCGTACACAGATTTATATGGAAAAGAAAAAATTCAAAGCAAAAATCACATATGCGAACAAATTATCCATTCCATTTGCAATGTTCTTAGGCGAAGACGAAATTGCAGCTGATAAAGTAACCATCAAGAACATGATTACTGGTAATCAGGAGACCTTAGATCTTGATGCTGCAATCGATACAATGGTTGAAGTTTTAGAAGAGATGGATGAAGAATCTATTATCACAAAATAGAATTTGAAGTAAAAATAAGGGCTGACTTAATTTATAAGTCAGCCCGTTTTTTTGTTATGCGCAAGAAAATGCTTCGTCAAATGCGATTATTCAGCGATATAAGCTTTTTCGATTTCAGCTACATACATAAAGTGGTAATCTTTCTGTGCGTAGTTGATTTCATCTAATTCTTTTACTACAAATCCTTCTGGATCCATCTGCTGAACGAATAACTTTTTGCAAACTAAGATGAGTTTTGCACCTTCAAAATATGGTACGCCGTCAATTTCAGCAGCTTTTAAGTTTGTTTTTTCGATTTTATCTGGATCGTCATTACCAGAATGTCTTCCAACATAAGTCATATCTTCTCTAAAGTCTTCTGGATAGAAGGTTAAAGAGAAAGAATCTGTGTTATCGATGAATTTCTTTGTGCATCTCTGTGGACGAAGAACAGTTACTGCAACATTCTTATTCCACATAACACCCATACCGCCCCAGGAAGCAGTCATTGTATTGATTGCGTCGCCATTCTTAGCGGTAACTAACATCCAGTCTTTTCCGATTAACTGAAATGGATTGCCCTGTAATTCTACTGGGTTGATTTCTTTATAATTTGCCATGATATTCCTCCTGTATAATAATTTAATATAATAATAATCAAAATTACTTATCTATTATAGTATATAATCATAGAAATGTACATAAATTCCTACTATACTTTTACGGGGAATTCCTATATAATAGTATGGGTAAAAAAAGCGATATCTCTCATTAGATATTAATATAAATTCAGGAGGAAATTATAATGGCAGAATCCATGACTGGACTTAAGAGATCTCATAGATGTACTGAAGTATCCAATAAGAATATTGGTGAACAGGTTACTGTAATGGGATGGGTTCAGAAAAGACGTAACCTTGGCAGTCTTATTTTCGTAGACTTACGTGACCGTAGTGGACTTTTACAGATTATCTTTGATGAAGACACAATCGGTACAGAAGGATTTGAAAAGGCTGGCAAATTAAGAAATGAATTCGTAATCGCTATTGTAGGTACTGTAGAAAAGAGAAGCGGTGCCGTGAATGAAAACTTAGTAACAGGCGATATTGAAATTAAAGCAGAGCAGCTTCGTATCTTATCTGAAGCTGATACACCACCAATTCCAATCGATGATAACGTAAATGTAAAAGATGACGTTCGTTTAAAATATCGTTACTTAGATCTTAGAAGACCACACATTCAGAAGAACTTAATCACAAGAAGTAAAGTAGCTATGATTACTCGTAACTTCTTAAGTGAAGAAGGATTTTTAGAAATTGAAACACCAATGCTTACAAAATCCACACCAGAAGGTGCAAGAGACTATCTTGTACCTAGCCGTGTTCATCCAGGTTCTTTCTATGCATTACCACAGTCTCCACAGATCTTCAAACAGCTTTTAATGTGCTCCGGATACGATCGTTATTTCCAGATCGTTAAGTGTTTCCGTGACGAAGACTTACGTGCTGACAGACAGCCTGAGTTTACTCAGATCGATATGGAATTATCCTTCGTTGATGTTGACGATGTAATCGATGTAAACGAAAGATTACTCGCTAAGATGTTTAAAGAAACCGTTGGCGTTGATGTAGCTTTACCAATTCCACGTATGACATGGCAGGATGCGATGGATCGTTTCGGTTCTGATAAACCGGATATGCGTTTTGGTATGGAATTAGTTGATGTGTCTGAAGTAGTAAAAAACTGCGAATTCGTAGTATTTAAGGGTGCTTTAGAAGCAGGCGGATCCGTACGTGGTATCAATGCAACAGGACAGGGTGACCTTGGACGTAAAAAAATCGATGCACTTGTTAAATTTGCAAAAGATTTTGGTGCAAAAGGTCTTGCATACATTCAGCTTAAGAGCGATGGCTCCGTAAAATCTTCATTCTCTAAATTCATGACAGAAGAAGAAATGGATGCTTTAATCAAAGCTATGGATGGTAAAGCTGGCGACTTATTATTATTTGCAGCTGACCAGAACAAAGTTGTATGGGATGTTCTTGGCAACTTAAGATGCGAAATCGCAAAAAAATATGACATGATTCCAGAAGGCGAATTTAAGTTCTTATGGGTAACAGAATTCCCATTACTTGAATGGAATGAAGACATGAACCGTTACCAGGCTATGCATCATCCATTTACAATGCCTATGGAAGAAGATTTACAGTATATTGACACAGATCCAGGCCGTGTACGTGCAAAAGCATATGATATCGTTCTTAATGGTACCGAATTAGGCGGTGGTTCTGTTCGAATCTTCCAGAATGATATTCAGGAAAAGATGTTCGAATGTCTTGGATTTACAAAAGAACAGGCTCACGAACGTTTTGGATTCTTATTAGATGCATTCCGTTATGGTGTTCCACCTCACGCAGGACTTGCTTACGTTCTTGACCGTCTTGTTATGTGGATTACAGGGGAAGACAGCATCCGTGACGTAATCGCATTCCCTAAAGTAAAAGACGCTTCCTGTCTTATGACAGAAGCTCCATCTCCAGTAGATGATGTACAGCTTGATGAACTCGCAATTGCGATCAAAGAAAACAAAGAGGAAGAATAATTATGGAAAAAATGTTAGTTAATGGCGTTTCTTCTAATGTGAAGGTTGCTCAGATTAGTGTGATTGGCTTAAAAGATGAACCTGGTACTGCCGCAAAATTATTTGGCGCGATCGCAGACAAGGATTATAATGTAGAACTCATTTTACAGTCGATCGGACGTGATGGGGTAAAAGATATTTCCTTTGTTGTAAACGAAGAAGACGCAGACAGCATTGTGGATATTGTGATTGAAACATTTGCTCATGGCGAATTTGAAAAAGTAAACGTAGACAAAAACATCGGAATCGTATCCATCAAAGGTGCAGGTATGATGTCTAATCCTGGAGCAGCTTCCATGATGTTTGAGGCCCTTTATGGTGTTGGAATCAACATCGAGATGATCTACACTTCTGAAATTAAGGTAACTACTTCTGTAAAACGTGATCAGGTTGAACGTGCAGTAGCAGCAATCCGCAACAAATTCGTAGACATTGACTAATATTCATTATATTTTGATCATTCAAACTTAGAAATAAAGGAGATATAAGATGATTGAATTAAACAAAGTAAAAGCTTTCGACCCTGAGTTAGCAAAAGCTATGGAAGCAGAACTTGGAAGACAGAGAGATAATCTTGAATTAATCGCTTCTGAAAACTTAGTATCTGAAGCAGTTATGCAGGCTATGGGAAGCCACTTAACAAACAAATACGCAGAAGGTTACCCTGGCAAACGTTACTACGGTGGATGTGAACACGTTGACGTAGTAGAAGATTTAGCAAGAGACCGTGCAAAAGAATTATTTGGTGCTGAATATGTTAACGTACAGCCACACTCTGGTGCTCAGGCTAACATGGCAGTATTCTTTGCTGTAATGGAAGTTGGCGATACATTCATGGGTATGAACCTTGACCACGGAGGACACTTATCTCATGGTTCACCAGTTAATATGTCTGGTAAAAACTACAAATGTGTTCCTTACGGTGTAAATGCTGAAGGTTTCATTGACTATGATGAAGTAGAAAGAATCGCAATCGAATGCCAGCCAAAATTAATCGTAGCTGGTGCATCTGCATACGCTCGTGCAATCGATTTCAAACGTTTCAGAGAAATCGCTGATAAAGTAGGCGCTACATTAATGGTAGATATGGCTCACATCGCTGGTTTAGTAGCAGCTGGCGTACATGAAAGCCCAATCCCATACGCTGACGTTGTAACAACAACAACTCACAAAACACTTCGTGGACCTCGTGGTGGTATGATCCTTTGCTCTGAAGAAGTAAACAAAAAGTTCAATTTCAACAAAGCAATCTTCCCAGGAACACAGGGTGGTCCTTTAATGCACGTAATCGCTGGTAAAGCAGTATGTTTCAAAGAAGCATTATCCGATGAATTCAAAGCTTATCAGCAGCAGGTTGCTAAGAATGCTCAGGCTTTAGCAAATGCTCTTATTGAAAATGGTTTTGATATCGTTTCCGGTGGTACAGATAACCACTTAATGTTAGTTGACCTTCGTAAGATGGACAAAACAGGTAAAGATATGGAAAAATTATTAGACAGCGTTCATATTACATGTAACAAGAACACTGTTCCAGATGATCCGAAATCTCCATTCGTTACATCCGGTCTTCGTCTTGGTACACCAGCAGTTACAACTCGTGGATTAAAAGAAGATGATATGAAAGTAATCGCTGATGCAATCAAAGCAGCAATCATCGATGAAGATACAGAAAAGGCAGCAGCTTTAGTAAAAGGATTAACAGATAAATATCCTTTATACGAATAATATTAAGGTAAAGATTTTTTATTAAACTATACAAAAAAAGACAGATACGTGGGTGTATCTGTCTTGTTTTCATGTTTTTATTTATGTTAATCGATTAGTTTATTATTATGGTATAATATTAAAGTAGTTAGAAGATAAGGATTATTAATGGAGGAAAACTAATTATTATGAACGAAAGAGAAAATTTTGGATCCAGACTGGGTTTTATTCTGGTATCCGCAGGCTGTGCAATCGGCCTAGGTAACGTATGGAAATTTCCATACATTTGTGGTCAGTATGGAGGGGCAACCTTTATTCTGATTTATCTTGTTTTTTTAGCAATCATTGGTCTGCCGATTATTATTTGCGAATTTTCTGTAGGACGAGGAAGCAGAAAAAGTGTGGCAAAATCATTTGACGAATTACAGCCAAAAGGACAGAAGTGGCATATGTTCAAATGGATTGGTATTTTAGGGTCATACATTTTGATGATGTTCTACACCATGGTAGGCGGATGGATGATGTATTATGCATACAATATGATGTCCGGAAAGCTCTTTGGAATGAGCAATATGAAAATTATCGGTGTATTTGAGAAGATGCTTCAGTCTCCAGGTACCCTGACTTTCTGGATGGTTGTTGTAACTGTATTATCCTTTGGCTGTGTGGCTCTTGGTCTTCAGAATGGGGTTGAAAAAGTAACGAAAGTCATGATGAGTGTTCTGCTTGTTATGATGGTGGTTCTTGCAATCAACTCTGTAACACTTGGCAATGCTGGTGCCGGAATCAAATTCTATCTGGTTCCTTCTATGGCCGGAATCAAGCAGCATGGTCTTGGAACCGTAGTATTCGCAGCTATGACACATGCGTTCTTTACATTATCCGTAGGTATCGGTAGTATGAGTATCTTTGGAAGCTACCTGCCAAAAGAACGTAAATTAACAGGCGAAGCATTAAGTATTGTATTTGTAGATACATTTGTAGCTTTAGTTGCGGGTCTCATTATCATCCCTGCATGTTTTGCTTATGGTGTACAGCCTGATGCTGGCCCATCCCTTTTATTTATTACACTTCCTAATGTATTTAATCATATGGGGGCTGGACGCATCTGGGGCTCTTTATTCTTTGTTTTCATGACATTTGCCGCTATGTCCACGATTATTGCGGTATTCGAATCGATTATTGCTGCATGCATGGAATTAACAGGAAAGAGCCGTACACAGTGTGTTATGGTAAATGCCGTGGCACTGATCATCTTATCCATGCCTTGTATTTTGGGTTATAACATTCTTGGTGGTATTCATCCAATCGGTGATGGATCTACAATTATGGATTTAGAAGACTTCCTTGTATCTTATAATTTACTTCCTTTAGGAAGTTTGATCTTCGTTATGTTCTGTACTGCAAAATCAGGATGGGGATTTGATCGATTCTTAGAAGAAGTAAATACTGGAACCGGTATGAACTTCCCAAGACAGGTAAGAGGCTATATGACATATATCCTTCCAATTATTGTTGTTGTGGTATATCTGAAAGGTTACTATGACATGTTTGCACCTCTCGGTAAGAGTATGCTTTATTTCTGGATGGTTGTTGCCTTCTTATTCCTGGCATTTGTATTCTGGTTCTCAAGAAACCATGTGAAGAATAAAGAAATTGCATAATTTCAAAATAAAAAGCCGTTGCACAAAAAATTAATTAAGTGCAGCGGCTTATTTATATTTCAAATGTTTTATATACGTATCCGCGAAGTCTGAATGATTCGCCAATTCTAAATAATCGACGGATTGAGAAATGTTATTTATGACAGAGAATACTTCAGAATCGCATAAAGCGGAAATTGCTCCTTTTAAAGAGGTATTCCCTGCACAAAGGAGTTTTTCATCTATATGTTCAGGGAACATGCCGATTGAAACCGCATGTTTGGAATCTATATGCTCTCCTAGTCCTCCGGCAATGATAAAATGATTCAAATCTGCAATGTCAATCTTTTGCTCAGATAGCAAAATCTCAATTCCGGTTTTTACTGCGGCGATGGCTTTTAATAAGTTTTGACAGTCCTTTGTTGTCATATAGATATCAGGATTTTTATGAATGGTAAAAATGCCATTCCCTAAATCATCATCGCTTAAACAATCATATCCAAATGTATTTTTAAGCTTTGCTAAAGTCAGTCGATGAACGTGCTTTTTGGCTTCTTTAGTATTTAATATTCTTCCTTCGGCAGCCAAAAGACCGGTACTTCGAAGAAGATAAAGAAAATCAATCATGCCACTCGCACATAGTCCTTGAGGATGCCCATTGTAGATCGTTTCTATCTGCACTTTGCAGGTCTTTTCATCCCATCTGATATGATTGATGGCACCTTTTACGCTGTTCATCCCACAATTAATCTCGGCACCCTCTAAGGCGGGCGAAAGTGGCAGCTAAGCACTATACCATTTCCTTTGATGCAAATGGTGGTGTAGGTGTGCCAGATCCAGTAGATAAGGTGGAAAATATCTTCACGATGCTTCCAACAACTAAGCCTATAAGAACTGGCTATGAATTTATCGGATGGGGACTGACAAATGATGCGAGAGTAGCTCGCTATAATCCTGGTACAGCCATTGAACTTAATGAAGATACGACCTTGTATGCTCTCTGGAAGAGAGATGTTACTTTATCCTACGATGCAAATGGTGGTGTGAATGCTCCGAAGAGTCAGACGGAAACCATCTATAATAATAGTCCGGCTCCATATTTTGGTATTGCGTCTACAAAGCCTGTGAGAGAGGGATATACCTTTAAGGGGTGGGCAGCAACGAAAGATGCAACCGTGGTTTCCTATAAGCCGATCTATACCTATCAATTAGCGGAGGATACTACATTATACGCAGTGTGGGAAAAGGTGCCAGACCCAGTAGATCCACCAGCAGGTCCGGTCGATCCTGCAGATCCCGTTGACCCGATTGATCCCGTAGATCCAGTGATTCCTGTTGTGAAAACTGCTTGCAGCATCAAGGCAGGCGCACTTACTATTCCGATTGACAGCAAGGGCGCTTACTTGAATCTTACTGTAAATAGTGATGGTAAGAGAAGCTTCAAGAGCTCTTCCACATCGGTAGCAACGGTAGATGCAGCAGGAAAGATTGTTCCAAAAAAGATTGGTAGTACAAAGATTACTATTACTGTTGCTGAGTCTGAGCTGTTCTTAAATGGTTCTGAAACCGTAACGGTGACGGTTGGTCCTAAGAAGGTGACCATTTCTAAGGTATCTTCTCCTAAGAAAGCATATCTTAAGGTGACGTGGAAGAAGAATACCACTGCGACAGGTTATCAGATTTCTTACTCCACTGACAAAACATTTGCCAAAGGAACGAAGACATCGTCTGTGACAAAGCAGAAAACAGTGAGCAAATCCATTAAGGTAAGTTCTAAAAAGACTTACTATGTACGTATTCGAAGCTACAAGACAGTAAGTGGTAAAAAGTACTATGGACCATGGAGCAGCGTGAAATCCGTAAAAACGAAATAATAGAAAATTTTCTTGTTTTTTTCCTGTATTTGTGCTAGAATATCTGTTGATTGACGTAAGAATTTAACAATTATTGTTTTTATAGATGTTATAGAAATAAAAGAACAGGAGGTAATAGTGATGGCAACACTTAAAACAGTTCTTACAGTAGTATTTATCATTGTATGCGTAGTCTTAACAGTGTTAGTTTTAATGCAGGAAGGAAAGGATGCAGGTCTTGGCGGAATGACAGGACAGGCTCAGTCCGGAACATATTGGAGTAAAAACAAGGGACGCTCTTCAAAGGCAAGAATCATTCAGGTAACAACAGCATTAGCAGTATTATTCTTTGTACTTGCATTAGTTCTTTGTTCTAAGTTATTCTAATAAAAATTTGCGATTAAAGCGGGCACTTCGTTAGGAAGTGCCCTTTTTTTTATGGTAGGAAACTTCGTCTCCATACCATAAAAAACGCTCCGCGAGGATGCACACTCGCGCGAAATGTAGATGTCGCTTCGCGACCGCGCTCGGCGCTCAGCGCGAGCGAAACTCTATTTGATTTACATAAAACCTTATTTGAAAGGGGGAATTTGAAGTGAAGAAAAGACGTAATAAAAAAGATATGTATGATAGAAGAAAAAAAATCGTCCTTGATGTGATCATGGATGATGCATATAAACCATTAAAACTTCGTGAGTTTGCCTATCTCTTTCAGGTTTCCGGTAAGGAACGTGAAGAATTAGGACAGATTTTAAATGAATTAGTTGCGGAAGGAAAGATATCCGTAAATAACCGTGGAAAATATAAGAAGCCGGAAGAGTTAGTGCTTACTGGAACCTTTGAAAGCACTCAGAGAGGCTTTGGATTCGTAACTGTAGAGGGAGAACCAGATGATTATTTCATTCCGGGAGACCAGACTTTAGATGCGATGCACCTTGATACTGTTCTTATGCAGGTGACCAACAAAGTTGCATCGAATGGCCGCCGAAAAGAAGGCAAGATCATCAAGGTTGTCAAACGAGGGATGGATCAGATTGTTGGTACCTTCCAGAAAAACAAGACCTTTGGCTTTGTAGTGCCAGATAATCAGAAATTTGGAAAAGATATCTTTCTGCCTGGTCCGGAATGTAGAAATTTAGTGGATGGACACAAAGTGGTTGTGAAAATTGTAGATTTTGGTGGAAAAGGCAAGAAGCCAGAAGGCAAGGTTGTGGAAATCTTAGGCCATACCAATGATCCACGAGTGGATATTTTATCTGTCGTGAAGTCCTACGATGTGCCTGTGGAATTTCCGAGAGAGGTTATGAATCAGGTGAAAAATATTGGGGATGAGATTGACCCGGCAGAGATTCCTGGTCGCCTTGATCTTCGTGACTGGATGACGGTTACGATTGATGGTGAGGATGCGAAGGACCTTGATGATGCCATTACGCTCACAAAAAATGAGGATGGTTATCAGCTTGGTGTTCATATCGCGGATGTAAGTCATTATGTGACCGAAGGATCCCCACTTGATCAGGAAGCGTTAAAGCGTGGCACAAGCATTTACCTTATTGACAGGGTAATTCCGATGCTTCCACATAAGCTTAGCAATGGCATTTGCTCCTTAAATGCGGGCACAGACCGTCTCGCACTCAGTTGCATCATGGACATCGATTTTGAAGGCAAGATTGTTGGTCATAAGATTGCGGAAACCGTTCTTCGCGTGGATGAGCGTATGAACTACTCCGATGTGGCAAAAATCGTGGATGCAAATGATCCTGCGCTGTGTGAACGTTACGAAAAGCAGGTTCCAATGTTCTTCCTGATGAAAGAACTTTCTGGAATCTTAAGAAAACGTCGCCACGAGCGTGGTTCCATTGATTTTGATTTTCCGGAATCCAAGCTTGTTTTGGATGAAGATGGTCGTCCGGTTGACATTTTCCCATATGACCGCAACTGCGCGACAAAATTTATTGAGGATTTTATGTTGGCGGCAAATGAAACCATCGCAGAGGATTACTTCTGGCAGGAACTTCCATTTGTATACCGTACACACGAAAGTCCGGATCCGGAAAAAATTCAGAAATTAGCGTCCTTTATCCAGAATATGGGATATTTTATGAAGAATATGGCTAGGGAGAATATTCATCCAAAGGAAATTCAGAAGTTACTTGGTAAGATTGAAGGAACACCGGAAGAAGCAATGATTTCAAGACTTGCTCTTCGTTCTATGAAGCAGGCAAAATATACAACCGAAAATATTGGACATTTTGGTCTTTCTGCAAGCTATTATTGTCATTTTACATCTCCAATCCGTCGTTATCCGGATTTACAGATTCATCGAATCATCAAGGAAAATCTCCATGGTAAGTTAGATCGTAAACGAATTGGGCATTATGACAAGATTCTTGGAAGTGTGGCGGATTCTTCTAGCAAGACTGAACGTCGTGCGGAAGAGATGGAGCGCGAAGTCATCAAGATGAAAAAAGTGGAATACATGGAACAGCACATTGGCGAAAGCTTTGTTGGTGTGATCTCCGGGCTTACGACCTGGGGCATCTATGTGGAACTGCCAAATACCATCGAAGGCATGATTCGTGTTGCAGATATGTGGGATGACTATTATAATTATGATGAAGCGCATTATCAGATGATTGGTCAGGAAACAGGCAGAGTATTTGAGCTTGGTATGGCTGTTCCGGTTAAGGTTGTTAAGACGGATAAGCTTCTTCGTACCATCGACTTTGTATTAGATGAAGAAGACGAAGAGTGGGAAATCTGGTAGGAGCATTTGCACCTATCAGCGTTTTGGATGAGAATGTGCTTTTAGCATAAAGTAGTGAGGTTATATAGTTATGGCAAAACAAAAAGGTATGAAACTGATCGCCAACAACAAAAAGGCGCGTCATGATTATTTTATAGAAGAAACTTATGAGGCAGGGATTGCACTTCATGGAACAGAGGTGAAGTCTCTCCGCCTTGGACAGTGCAGCATTAAGGAAAGCTTTATCAGCATTGATAAGGGGGAAATCTTTATCCACCGCATGCATATCAATCCATACGAAAAGGGAAATATCTTCAATAAAGATCCTCTTCGTGTGAAAAAGCTTTTGATGCACAAACAGGAGATTTATCGTCTCGATGCCAAAGCACAGATCAAGGGGTATACCATCGTTCCACTTCGTGTTTATTTTAAGGATAGCTTAGTGAAAGTGGAAATTGGTCTTGCAAAAGGTAAGAAATTATACGATAAACGTCAGGATATCGCAGCACGTGATGCAAAACGTGATGTGGATCGTGCCATCAAGGCAAGCAGAAATCAGTATTAAAAAATTTTGGGGATTACCCTTGACTTATTTCTTATACTGTGTAATAAATAGTATTGCTAATGAATCTGCATTCCAGATCATCAACCCTTATTACCCGGGCTTGTACTGGTTTCGACGGGGGTCTAGAAGGTCGGATAGCCATTCGAAGGGGCCACGTTACGGCACAAACTTAAATATAAACGCAGATAATAATTTAGCGTACGCAGCTTAATTTAGCTGTTATCGGCTCCGCATGACCTACAATGCGGAATCCCGGTATCAAATGACGTAGGAAACGCACCTGATCAAGCTTTGTGTCAGGTGGCAGATTGATGAAGCTACTGAGGTAGAAAGCCTGTTCGTGGGCGTGCTGCCGAGGGAATGACAAAACGCGAACTGTAATGGGAGAAGTCCGGTTGGAAAGGTTTTCGGACGCGGGTTCGATTCCCGCCAGGTCCATGAAGGTGTCTGTATCTGTTGATGCAGGCACCTTTTTGAGTATATAGATACTTTTTAAATTTTTAATATTTTTTTCATTGAAATAAAAAGTTCGAAGTGTTATAGTTCATATAGAATAAAGAGGAAGGTTATGTAAAGATGTTACAGCAATTTCGAAATAAACTGGCGAATTTTATGCGTGGCAGATATGGGATGGATACATTTGGCAGATTCCTGAATGGAAGTTTATTTGTCATTATAATCGTCAATCTGTTTGCAAGAAGCCGCATTCTGGATTTGTTATTCTGGATTGTCCTTATTTTTGGTTATAGCAGAATTCTTTCCAGAAACTATGCAAGGTGCCAGCGCCAGAACCAGTGGTTTTTACGTAATACGGTAGGAATCCGCAGCAGAATCTTTCATTTGAGACAGAAGCTTTTAGGACAGGCAATTGCTAGAGCCGCTTATCAGGAGCGAAACAAGGGTTTTCACATCTACAAATGTAAAAAATGCGGACAGAAGATTCGTATTCCGAAGGGCAAAGGTAAGATTTTGATTACTTGTCCAAAATGCGGTTTTGAGTTCAAAAAACGAAGCTAATTAAGACAGAATATGGTACAATAGAAGCAACTAGAGAAGGTATATTATAAAATATTAATAGGAATTTTTAGAACATTTAGAACACAGAAAGGATGATACATATGGCATTTTTTGATAACATTGCAAAAAATCTGACTACAATGGGAAAACAGGCATCTGACAAAGCAAAGGAAGTAGCAACTATTACAAAATTATCTACAGACATTCGCAGAGAAGAACAGAAGATTCAGGATGTGTATGCATCCATTGGCAAACGTGTATATGAAGCAACAAAAGAACTTCCATCTGCAGAAAATGTGGATGATTTTAATGCAATCGAAGACGCATTATTAAAGATTGAAAAGCTTCAGAATGAATTATCTCTGGTAAGAGGCAAAAAGGAATGTCCGAACTGCGGAGAGATGGTAGCAGCAGACAGCAAATTCTGTAATAGCTGTGGGGAAGAGATTCCAGAAGAGGCAGAAACTGAAGATGATAATTCAGAAGAATCAACAGAACCAGCAGAAGATGTGGTTGATCCAGTTGAAGTAGAAGAATAATAAAGAATAAAAAATAAAGAAAAGACAGAAATTAAGACTGATGTACTAGATTTAAGTTAGTACTTCAGTCTTTTTTTGTTCCATTTTTTGCTACTCCTTTCCCCACACACAGAAGAAATCCAAAATTCCAAACCCTCAAAAAAGTTGTTGTATGATAGAAAAAAATAACAAAAGGGGGTTATGAGATGATCATAATGATACTACTAGGAATTGCAGCAGTGGTAGATTTGAAGACGAGAAGAATTCCACTAGCCTGCAATCTGGGAATCTCAATGATGTGGTTTGTCCATAAACAATGGAATGATTTGTTTTTGGCATTTGGTATTATGGGAGGCTTTTATTTGTGCCGATTGCTGTTACGGGGAGGTGTCGGCATGGGAGACGTGTTTTTGACGGGAGCAATATTTGCAGGAGCAGGAGCGAAAGAAGCAGCGATGGGGCTGATGGCAGGATTAATGCTTTTTATGGGCGCAGGGATTGGAGCTCTTATTTTAGGGAAGGGCAGAAATTATACATTTCCATTTGCACCATTCTTATTTGCGGGATATGTGATGATGATTATTATGAAAGGGGTATCTTAATGAAAGTAAAAAGACAGAAAATGACGAATCCAGGTTGTGGCGGCAGAGAAAATCAGGATTATATCTGGTGTAAGTATAATACGTATCAGGGGAAACTGATCATACTTGCTGCAGTGTGCGATGGTGTGGGAGGCGAACCAGGCGGACAATATGCAAGCAAACGTTTAATCGACTACCTTGTGGGCGGATTCTGGTCTCATTTGAATCAATATGAGGAAGAAGGATTAAGTGGAAGTCAATTATTTGAAAAACTGACGCATGTTTTATGTTATTCCAATGAACAATTATACGAAAAAGGAGTCAAAGAGAGAAAAAAATCCGGTACTACGGCAAGCATTTTCTTTCTGATTGACAAAAAATATTATCTGTTAAATGTTGGTGACAGCCGTATTTACTGGAAATGCGGTGGCAGGATGTATCGAACCAAAGATCAGACCCTCTATGAAGAGAAAAAACGAATGAATAAAGTTCCAAAAGAAGATGATGCTCATATTCTTATGCAAAGTGTCGGAAGTCAGAAAAGTCTGCAGCCGGATTATTATTCTGGTGTGCTCACGCAACCAACGTCATTTATGCTTATGACAGATGGAGCTTACCGACCATTTGATCAAAAAGAGATTTATCGATACTGTTGCAGCGGGGATCTGGCCCATCTGAGAAGAATCGCATTAAAAAGAAAGGAACAGGACAATCTTTCCTGCATCTGGCTGCAGATTTCCTAAAATAAAGAATAGAATTATGGCGAAAAATGATAAGAAAAACGTAGAACATAAGAGAACGAAAATCGGAGAAGGCTGCAGTGGGACAGTTTATCGCGAGTGGTGCGAAGAATTAGAGCGATACGTAGCCGTTAAGGTTGTGGATGAGTGTCCGGATAGAGAACTTGAATTTATGGAGGTGTTTCGTCCATTTGATGTCAGCTCTTTACTGGATTGTTTCGTCAATGAAGAAGGACAGTACGAAATCTATATGGAATATCTTTCCGGGCGCACGATGCAGGAAATTATTGAAGAAGGCACGATGGACTGGATGGAGCGGTTATATATTTTAAGAAATCTGTGCAGAAGCTTTGAAACGATCAAGAAAGCATATGAGTGGATGGTTTTTTCGGATTTGAAACCTTCGAATATTATGGTGGATATGAAAGGAGAAACGACAATCATTGATTTGGAAGATGTGGTATTAGTTGGAGACCTTGATGGGGATTGGAAGGCAACCCCTTATTATTCTGCACCGGAGATTCTTCGCGGAACCGCATATGAAGAAAGTGATTTGTATAATCTGGGGCGAACTTTTGAGCAAATGGACTGGGAGGTGCATCTGCTCTTTCGCATGCTTCTGGTTCGTGGATGCATTAAGACAAATCATTTGCAAAGAACACCGCTTCGAAAAGTGATTCATCGATTAGAACTTTACCTGGCTGGATATCGGAGCGTAAAAAAGATTTATAGAATGTTGCGAAAGACAGGGAGACATTTGATAGAAATTGTGGTTTGTATTTGTATTCTTGTTCTTGGGTATGATATAATAAAGTTTACGTTGGGTTAGTATACCCGTGGGTTAGATTGATATTATAGAAGAACAGGAGATATTTGAAATGGCAGAATTAAACAAACAGGAAGCATGGGAAAACTTAGAAGCACTTTATGAAGAAGGCGCAATTCTTGATTTAAGAGTAGAAGGAATTGTGAATGCCGGCGTAATCGTATATCCAGAAGGTATCCGTGGATTCATTCCTGTATCTCAGTTAGCAATGAGATATGTTGAAGATACAAATGTTTATTTACATAAGATGGTTCAGGCTAAAATCATTGACCTTGATGAAGCGCAGAATCGTCTTGTACTTTCCGTTCGTGAAGTAGAACAGATGAAGAGAAAAGAAGCAAGAGCTGCAAAAATTGCTTCCTTTACCGTTGGATCCGTTGTAGAAGGTAAAGTAGACAGCATCCAGAAATATGGTGCATTTATCGACTTAGGCGACAGAATCAATGGTCTTGTTCACATTTCCCAGTTTACAGAAAGAAGAATCAAAGATGCTTCTGAAGTTGTAAAAGTGGGCGATGTAATCAAAGTTCGTGTCATCAAAAATGAAGACGGAAAAATCAGCTTATCTGCAAAAGGTCTCTTAGAAGAAGCAGAACCAGTAGAAGAAAAAGAACCAGAAATGCGTGAATACAAAGAAGATGGCGAAGCAGCTACAAGCCTTGCATCTTTATTAGCTGGTATTCAGTTATAGGAGTTTTCTTATGGCAGGTTCAAGCATCGGTAATATTTTCCGTATTACCACATGGGGAGAAACTCATGGTCGAGGCGTAGGGGTTGTTGTTGATGGCGTTCCTGCTGGCCTTGCGCTCAATGAGGAAGATATTCAGAAATATTTAAATAGAAGAAAGCCGGGACAGTCTAAATTTGTGACTGCCCGTAAAGAAAGTGACTTAGTTGAGATTTATTCCGGTATTTTTGAAGGAAAGACAACTGGAACACCAATCTCACTTGCAGTCATGAATACCAATCAGCGCTCTAAGGATTATAGTGCGTTGATGGACATTTATCGTCCTGGTCATGCAGATTATACTTTTGATATGAAGTATGGTTTTCGTGATTACCGTGGTGGTGGACGTTCTTCCGGACGTGAAACCATCGGCCGTGTGGCAGCAGGTGCCATTGCGGCTAAGATTTTAAAAGAGATGGGTATTGAGATTTTAACTTATTCCAAAGCAATTGGTGGTATCGGAATCGATATGGACCGCTTTGACAAAGAAGAAATCAACAACAATCCATTTTATATGCCAGATGCACAGGCTGCAAAACAGGTGGAAGAATATGCTTCTAAGATGATTGAAGAGATGAATTCCATCGGTGGTGTAGTAGAATGCCGTGTGAATGGCCTTCCAGCGGGTCTTGGTGACCCTGTCTTTGAAAAAATTTCTGCAAATCTTGGCAAAGCGATGCTTTCCATAGGTGCAACTAAGGGATTTGAAATCGGCGATGGATTTGCAGTTGCAGATAGTAATGGTGCAATCAATAATGACAATTTTTATATGGATGAAGAAGGAAAGATTGCTAAGAGAACGAATCATTCCGGTGGTACGTTAGGTGGCATGACGGACGGAAGCGAGCTCGTATTCCGCACAGCTTTTAAACCAACTCCATCTATTGCACGCCCTCAGGAAACTGTAAATCGTCAGAAAGAAGATACGGTTATTGAGATTAAGGGAAGACATGATCCGATCATTGTTCCACGTGCAGTTGTCGTTGTGGAAGCCATGGCTGCATGTACGATTTTAGACGCACTTTTGATGAATATGACAGCGCGTCTTGATAAAATCGTAGAATTTTATAAATAGTAGCAGGTGTTAATATATGTATGAATTATTGAAAAAAGATGGAAAAGCCAAACGTGGACGTCTTCATACGGTTCATGGAACGATTGAAACTCCGGTTTTCATGAATGTTGGTACCGTTGCGGCCATTAAGGGTGCGGTAAGTACGGATGATTTAAAGGATATCCATTGTCAGGTTCAGTTATCAAATACCTATCATCTTCATGTAAGAACAGGGGATAAACTGATCAAGGAATTTGGCGGACTCCATAAATTTATGGTCTGGGACAGACCAATCCTTACAGATTCCGGCGGATTTCAGGTATTTTCCCTTGCCGGACTTCGAAAAATCAAGGAAGAAGGAGTATATTTCCAGTCCCATATTGATGGACGCAAGATTTTTATGGGTCCGGAAGAAAGTATGCAGATTCAGTCTAATTTAGGTTCTACCATTGCGATGGCATTTGACGAATGCCCACCAGCTCTTGCAGACCGCGAATACATTCAGAAATCTGTAGATCGTACCACAAGATGGTTAGAACGTTGTAAGGTAGAGATGGATCGTTTAAACAGCTTAGATGATACGGTGAACAAACATCAGCTTCTCTTTGGTATCAACCAGGGTGGCGTTATTGATGATATTCGTATCGAACATGCAAAAACGATTTCTGAGATGGATTTAGATGGCTATGCTGTCGGAGGTCTTGCTGTAGGGGAAAGTCATGAAGAGATGTATCATATTTTAGATGTGACAGTTCCTCATCTTCCAGAAGATAAACCAACTTATCTTATGGGAGTTGGTACTCCTGAGAATATTTTAGAAGCAGTAGATCGAGGCGTAGATTTCTTTGACTGTGTATATCCAAGCCGCAATGGTCGTCATGGACATGTATACACAGACGAAGGTAAGCTTAATATGTTTAATAAGAAATGGGAGATGGATCCAAGACCGATTATGGAAGGCTGTGACTGCCCTGCATGTCGTTCTTACAGCCGTGCGTATATCCGTCATCTCTTAAAAGCAAAGGAAATGCTTGGAATGCGTCTTTGTGTATTGCATAATTTACATTTTTATAATAAAATGATGGAGGAAATTCGCGAAGCAATCGATGCAGGTTGCTACCAGGAATATAAGAAGAAAAAACTGGAAGGATTTCAGAAAAATAATAAAAAATAATTAGATGATCTAATAATGGAGGAAAAGACATGGGTGGAGATTTAATTACAACAATTGTAATGATGGTTGTATTCATCGCAATCATTTATTTCATGATGTTAAGACCACAGCGTAAAGCAGAAGAAGCTAAGAAAGAACTTCTTGCTACATTAAAAATTGGCGACAGCGTAAAAACATCCAGCGGTTTTTATGGCACAATTTTAGGTATCGAAGGTGACGTTGTAATCGTTGAATTTGGTAACGACAGACACTGTCGTATCCCAATGGATATTAACTTTATCGAAGATGTAGACCGTCCAGCAGAAGACGCTGAATAATTAATATTTTCAGAAAATGATTAGGAGCATATCACAATGATATGCTCCTTTTTACGTTCGTGGGTATGTTCTGACTGAGAAGAATCATGTTATTTTTTTCTTGCTTCTAATGCTTCAACAAGGCTTTCGTGAACCTTAAGTCCGCCGCGACCTGTTCCAAGAGAGATATCAGGCTTGTTCTCTCCATGAAAATCGGATCCGCCAGTAATGGAAAGATCATATTTGTGTGCATATTCTTTCAGCTGAAGGCTCTGTCCTACATAATTGTTGGAATGAAAGCATTCAATTCCGTCTAGGCCTGCGTCTTTTAATTCTTCAATCATGGTGATGAGCTGCAGCTTAGAAAGCTTATATTCATATGGATGAGCGAGTACTGCAACGCCTCCTGCTTTATGAATGTATTCGATGGCATCAACCGGTCGGATTTTCGAACGAGGAATGTAATACTTTTTGCCATCCCCTAAATATTTGTCAAATGCTTCATTCTTGGTTTTACAGATGCCTTCTTCTACTAAAACTCGTGCAAAGTGCGCACGTGTAATCACAGTGTCAGGGTTACCGTGTTTTAATTTCTCCCAGGTGATTGGAAAACCGTCACGAACAAATGCATCTAACATCTTCTGGTTACGGTTGCCACGGTTGTCGCGTAAATCTTCTAAAGTTTTTAAGAATTCCTCATCTTTATAATCGAGGAAGAAGCCAAGCATGTGAACTTCCTTCCCAGAAGAGTGGCAGGAAAGTTCAATTCCAGGAATTACACGAATTGCGGTTTGACCATCCGCCGAAATTGCTTTTGCTGCTTCAATTGCCTCCACTACACCGGCAACGGTATCATGATCGGTAAGTGCAATTACACTAAGACCGGCATCGGCAGCAGTTTTTACTACTTCAGATGGAGTTAACGTCCCGTCAGAAGCAGTAGAGTGTGTATGTAAATCAATATAAGCCATGTTTGAAATAATCCTTTCTTCTATTAAAATCTATCCTAAGTTTAGCATGAAAAAACCATTTTCCAAAGTGAAAAAACCACTTTCAATGTAAAATAAACTATGATATAATGTTATATGCTTTATTCTGACAAAAAATATAAGGAGGAGTTCGTGATGAAACATATCAAGACTTTAACAACAAAAACATTAAAGAATACAATGAAAAAAGGTGGATGTGGCGAATGCCAGACATCTTGCCAGTCAGCTTGTAAAACATCCTGTACAGTAGGAAATCAGAGCTGCGAAAACAAATAATTAATAAAATAAGAACTATTAGCGGGAATGCTTGCATTCCCGTTTAATACTGTTAAAGGAGACATTTAAAGATTGGTACATCAGTATAAAAACAATGGATACAACATGGTTTTAGACGTGTGCAGTGGTTCTGTCCATGTTGTTGATGATTTAAGCTACGATGTCATCGCTTTATTTGAAGAACATTCAGAAGATGAAATCGTAAAAAAACTTTCTGATTATGATGAAGCAGATGTTCGCGAATGTATCAGCGAAGTTAGAGAATTAAAAGAAGAAGGTATGCTTTTTACTGAAGATATCTATAAAGATTATATTTTTAATGTAAAACAGAGAAGAACTGTAGTAAAAGCATTATGCCTTCATATTGCCCATGACTGTAACCTTGCCT
Organism: Lachnospiraceae bacterium; assembly: GCA_024403555.1. GTDB lineage: Bacteria > Bacillota > Clostridia > Lachnospirales > Lachnospiraceae > Fimousia. The sequence goes on from JAKSRP010000015.1 coordinate 26,413, forward strand.
GCAAGTATTGTTTTGCAGAAGAAGGAGAATATAAAGGACACCGTGCCATGATGTCTGCCGAAATCGGTAAACAGGCACTTGATTTTCTCGTTGCCAACTCGGGTAACCGTGTGAACTTAGAAGTCGATTTATTTGGTGGAGAGCCATTGATGAATTTTGGAGTCATCAAAGAAATCGTGGCATACGGAAGAGAATTAGAAAAGCATCATAATAAGAAATTCCGTTTCACCCTTACAACGAATGGTGTGTTATTAGATGAAGAAGTTATGGAATTTGCCAACAAAGAGATGGCAAACGTTGTACTTAGTATCGACGGCCGTAAGGAAGTCCATGATTATATGAGACCTACTAAGAATGGCAAAGGAAGCTATGATCTCATTCTTCCTAAATTCAAGAAATTTGCAGAACTTCGAGGCGATAAGAGTTACTATGTCAGAGGTACTTTTACAAGAAAGAATTTAGATTTCTGCGAAGATATCAAGCATATGGCTGACTGTGGATTTAAAAACCTTTCCATGGAACCGGTTGTAGGCGAAGATGATACAGAATATGCTATTCGCGAAGAAGATTTACCTGTAATCTTCGAACAGTATGATCAGCTGGCAAAAGAAATGATCAAAAGAGAAAAAGAAGGTAACGGATTTACCTTTTTCCATTACATGATTGATTTAACAGGCGGCCCATGTGTTGCAAAGAGACTTTCTGGCTGTGGATCCGGAACAGAATATCTTGCAGTAACTCCATGGGGAGACTTATATCCATGTCATCAGTTTGTAGGACAGGAAGAATTCCTTCTTGGCAATGTATATGATGGCGTTAAGCGTATGGATATTGTTAACGACTTTAAAGCATGTAATGTATACACAAAAGAAAAATGTAGAAAGTGTTTTGCACGTTTCTATTGTAGCGGCGGTTGCGCTGCAAACTCTTATCAGTTCCATGGCAACTTAAACGACGCATATGACGTTGGATGTGATTTAGAACGTAAGAGAGTAGAATGCGCTTTAATGATTAAGGCAGCATTAGCGGAGTAGTATTAGAAAGGATAGTAAATCATGAAAAAGAATAAGACGAAAGTTATTCTCGGGTTTATCTTAATCCTGGTACTTACAATCGCAGGTGGAGTAGTCAGCTATCAGGGTATCGGTAAAAAGCACACAGGTAGTGCAAAGAATATCGAACTTGGTCTTGACCTTGCCGGTGGTGTAAGCATCACTTATGAAGTAGTTGGTAAGAAGGTTTCTCAGAAGGATATCGACGACACAATTTACAAATTACAGAAGCGTGTTGAAGGATACAGTACTGAATCTGAAGTAATTCAGTTAGGTGACAAACGTATTCAGATTGAAATTCCGGGTGTTACAGACGCCAACAAGATCTTAGAAGAATTAGGACAGCCGGGAACATTAAGTTTTTACTCTCCAGAAGGAGACGTAGTATTAACAGGATCCAACGTAAAATCAGCAGAAGCAAAAACTTCTCAGGATAAGAGCGGTAACAAAGAATATCTTGTAGCGCTTGAATTCGATAAAGAAGGTACAAAAGCATTTGCAAAAGCAACAAAGAAATATTTACATCAGCCAATCTACATCGTATACGATAACGAAATCATCAGTTATCCAACCGTACAGGCTGAAATTAAAAATGGTGAATGTGTCATCGAAGGACAGGCAAGCTTCGAAGAAGCTGAAAAATTAGCTTCCTCTATTCGTATCGGTGCATTACCAGCAGAATTAAAAGAATTAAGTTCCAACGTAGTATCTGCGAAACTTGGCGCGAATGCAATCCAGTCTACCTTAAAAGCAGGTGCAATCGGTCTTGTATTAGTAGCAATCTTTATGCTCATCATTTACCTCTTACCAGGTTTCTGTGCAAGTATCGCTCTTGTATCCTACACAGTTATGACTTTACTTGCATTAAACGGATTTAATATCACACTGACTCTTCCAGGTCTTGCTGGTATTATCCTTACAATCGGTATGGCGGTAGATGCGAACGTAATCATTTATACACGTATTCGTGAAGAAATTGCAACAGGCAAGAATGTATTATCTTCCATTAAGTCTGGTTTCTCCAAAGCCAGCTCCGCAATCTTAGACGGTAATATTACAACCTTAATTGCAGCAGCCGTTCTTTATGTAAAAGGTACTGGTTCTGTAAAAGGTTTTGCTGAAACTCTTGCAATGGGTATCTTAATTTCCATGTTCAGTGCCCTTGTAATCAGTAGAATTCTTGCATATGCATTCTACTATTTCGGATTCAAAGATCCAAAATACTATGGTAAGAACAGAGTATTTAGAGAAATTGATTATGTAAAACATGGCAAGAAATTTGCAATTCTTTCTTTAGTTGTAATCCTTGCAGGTTTTGCATTCATGCCTGTTAACAAGGCAAATAAAGACATCGGACATGTATTAAACTTCAGCTTAGAGTTCTCAGGTGGTACAGCATCCACAATCACCTTCCCTGAAGGCGTGAAGATGGATGAAGCATTAGAAAAAGAAGTTGTAAAAGCATACGAAAAAGCTTCTGATTCTGCAAATGTTCAGACACAGAAAGTGGAAGAAGATAACCAGATGGTAATCAAAACAAAGACACTTACTTTAGAACAGCGTGAAGAATTAGAAAAACTTTTAACTGGAAAAGATTTCAATGCAGAAAGTGTAGCATGTGAAAATATCAGTTCCACAATCAGTAACGAGATGCAGCGTGATGCAATCATTTCCGTTATCATTGCGACAATTTTCATGTTGATCTACATCGCATTCAGATTCCGTGATGTGAAATTCGGTGCATCTGCAGTTATCGCTTTATTACATGACGTATTAGTAGTATTAACCGTATACTCTATCGCACGTCTTTCCGTTGGTAGTAACTTCATCGCATGTATGCTTACAATCGTAGGTTACTCAATCAACGCAACAATCATCATCTTCGACCGTATCCGTGAAAACTTAAAGGCTATGGACGGAGAGAATGTTACACTTGCTGACACTGTTAACAACAGTATCAACCAGACATTTACACGAAGCCTGAATACATCCATCACAACATTTATCATGGTATTCTGCTTATTCATCTTAGGCTCCTCCGCAATTCGTGAGTTCGCCTTAACATTAATGGCAGGTATCGTATGTGGTGGTTACTCTTCTATCTGCATTACTGGTCCATTATGGTACTACATGAAGAAGGGTGAAAAGAAAGCTGGAAAAGGCAATGCAAATACTGCAAAAGCTTCCGTTTTTGGTGGACAGCCAGAAGCAAAACCAGCAAAACGTACAGGCAAGAGACAGAAGAGACGTTAGTCTTAGTCCTTGATCAATAATGAGTTTATAACAGGAGTTGCGACACTTATAAGGAGTGTACAACTCCTGTTTAAATTTGAGGTTATTATGGAAAAATGGTTTATTCAGGCCAAACGAGCAGATTTCTTTGGCCTTGGCAAAAAATTTCATATTGATCCGGTCATTGCCCGTGTCATCCGAAACCGTGATGTCATTGGAGAAGAGGCGGTAGGCAGGTATCTTCATGGTGGATTAGAATCCCTTCATGACCCTCATCTTCTAAAAGATGTTGATTTGGCAGTTGATATTTTGCTCAAAAAGAAGCGCGAAAATAAAAAAATCCGTATCATCTCCGACTATGACGTGGACGGCGTAGTTTCGAATTATATTTTGTGGACTGCCTTTAAAAAGTGTGGCATGGATGTGGATTTTCGCATTCCGGATCGTATTACCGATGGCTACGGCATCAATGAGCGATTGATTGCTCAGGCAAATGATGACGCAATCGATACAATTGTAACCTGTGATAATGGGATTGCAGCTATTTCTCAGATTGCTTATGCCAAGAGTCTTGGCATGACCGTAATTGTGACGGATCATCATGATATTCCTTATGATATGGTAGAAGGAGAAAAGAAATATCTTTCTTCGAATGCCGATGCGATTGTAAATCCAAAACAAATCGAATGCCCATATCCGTATGATAAGCTTTGTGGCGCAGTCGTAGCTTTAAAACTCGTTCAGGTGCTTTATGAGAGAATGGGATTTCCAGAAGATGCATATGTAGAATTCGTACCATTTGCAGCTATTGCGACGGTTTGTGATGTGGTAGATCTTACTGATGAAAACCGCAGCCTGGTTCGTGTGGGACTTAAGATGATTCCAAATACAAACAATATCGGCCTTCAGGCACTTTTAGAAGTGAATGGACGTATGGGTGCGAAGATTTCTTCTTATGACCTGGGGTTTGTGATCGGTCCATGCATTAATGCAACCGGCCGATTAGATTCTGCAACGATGGCAGTGAATCTGTTTTTAGAAAATGATGTTGCCAGAGCCAGAGCGATGGCCTTAAAGTTAAAAGAATTGAATGACTCCCGAAAAGCCATGACGGAAGAAGGCATGACGGAAGCATTTCGCATGGTAGAAGAGGAAGGACTAAATGCGGATGATGTGCTGGTAGTATTTTTACCAGACTGCCACGAAAGCTTAGCGGGAATTATCGCAGGGCGTGTGCGAGAGAAGTATTACAAACCGGCAATTGTTCTGACTCGTTCCGAAGAGATGGTAAAGGGCTCTGGAAGATCCATTGAAGGCTATCATATGTTTGAAGCTTTAAATGAAGTGAAGGACTTAATGACAAAATTTGGCGGCCATCCAATGGCGGCAGGATTATCTCTTCCGGAGAAAAATGTTGATTTATTTCGCCAAAAACTCAATGAATTTGGTAAGACGCGATTAAATAAAGACATTTTAACAAGAAAGGTTCCAATCGATGTGCGAATGCCGATTGATTATATTAGTGAACCGCTGATCAACCAGTTAGAGCTTCTAGAACCATTTGGCAAAGCGAATGCCAAACCGGTATTTGCAGAGAGCAGGCTGAATATTTTAAGTCTTCGCAGAATGGGCAAAGCCAATAATATGTTAAAGCTTCGTATTCAGAATGAGCATGGAACAGTGATCAATGGCGTGGTGTTTCAACGTGCGGATGAGTTTGAAAGTCTGCTTCGTGAAAAATATGGTGACAGAATCATCGACGGGTTATATTATGGAAGAAGTGGAAATGTATTATTTTCTGCGGTTTATTATCCACAGATTAATGAATTTCGTGGAACAAAAGAATTCCAGATTATCATCAACAATTTTATGGTGTAATATGGAAACAATCTGATTTTGGGAGATGACAATATGGAAAAAGAAATCAAACTCATTGCCATCGATATGGATGGTACTTTGCTTTGTGATGATAAAAGCTGTACGAAGCGTAACTTTGAAGCGTTAAAGGCAGCAAAAGAGATGGGAGTAGAGATTGTTCCTGCAACTGGACGCTCTACGAATGGCATTCCACCGATTTTTTATGAGTTAGAAGCACGTTATGGTATTTTCTGCAATGGAGCAACCTGCTACGATATCAAAGAAGAAAAAGTGATGGTAAAGGATCACTTTACATTAGAAGAAGCGTTAAGCTTAATTGAAATCGCAAAAAAATATGATTGCACGTATGATGTTTATGCGAGTGGATTTGGCTATATGGAACGCAGATTCTTTGATTCCTTTAGTGAGTATACTACAGATGAAGGTATTCGAAGACTGATCGCTGCTACTAGACATTGTATTGCTGAACCGTTAGAAGAATTTCTTCAAAAGAATGACTTCTCTATTGAAAAGGTGAATATGTTCTTTAAGGATTACGAAGTAGAACGTGAACTTGCAAGAAATGAATTCTTAGATACCGGGATTACAGAAACGGTTAATTCTCTTTATAATAACTTAGAAGTGGTAAAGAAAGGCTGCAGCAAAGGAAAAGCGTTGAAGCTGCTTGCTAATAAGCTCGGAATCGAAATCTCAGAGTGCATGGCATTAGGTGATGGAGACAATGATACACACATGGTTGAAGTGGCTGGTGTGGGCGTTGCCATGGAAAATGCAATGGATTGCGTTAAGGTTGTTGCAGACTATATTACCGATGACAATAATCATAGTGGTGTTGGAAAAGCGG
>JAKSRP010000016.1 GCA_024403555.1 Lachnospiraceae bacterium
TGCATTCATCCCCCACTTGTAGAAGAAGGGGGTATTCTGCTATTATTTAGATAAAATAAACTCATTTTTACAATCTCCTAAATACTTCTCGCTAAGCGAATCACTTCATATCCATCTTCACTGTAAACTTCTCCGGTTGCTTCAAATCCCTGTCCTTGCCAGAACGCGATTGCTTCTTCATTTGCACGAACACAGCCTAAAGATAAATAATCATATCCCTGTGCCTTCATGCAGGCACGCACATCGGCAAAAATCTGTGAACCAATGCCCTGACCCTGAAGCTCGGCATCTACCATAAACCAGCCGATAAATGCATCGTCGCTCTCTGGATATCCGGTAATGAGATCCATGACTGCATAAAGCTTTTCATGATCATAAAATCCCACAAAGAATTTGTCTTTCTTGCCTGCTCCATCTGGCACCTGGGAAATGATTTCCGTCAGGCTTTCACGTGTTGGAACCGTGCCCATGTATTCATAATACTTTGCGTTCGTCTTACAAAGTCTGTATACATCTGTAATATCTTCTTCTCGAATTCGACGTACGTCTAATTCTGTCGCTAATGCCTGGATATCAAGACTTGCTCCATGCTCACTTTCATAATTAATTGCCTGTCTAAACTGTGTTTCATAAAGCTCACGGTAGGTTCCACCCATTCCAAGTAACTCTTCATGGGTTCCCTGTTCAGCAATCACACCATCTTTTACCACCAGAATCTGATCTGCCTTAAGTATCGTAGAAAGTCGATGTGCAATGACAATACTTGTTCTTCCAACCATCATCGCTTCTAAAGCATCCTGAATCGAATTTTCAGAAATAGAATCAAGTGCGCTGGTTGCTTCATCTAAAATCAGGATTTTGGGATCCTTTAAGATGACTCTGGCAATGGAAAGGCGCTGTTTTTCTCCTCCGGAAAGCTTTAAACCACGGTTTCCTACTTCGGTTAAGTATCCCTTTGGCTGATTTTTAATATATTCATGAATATTTGCAATGCGACATGCTTCTTCAATTTCTTCCATGGTCGCATCTTCTTTCGCGTAACGAAGGTTATCTAAGATTGTTCCATTAAACAGATAGGATTCCTGCGTTACCACACCTACATTCTGACGCAGATATTTCAGATCAAAATCGCGGACATCCACACCTGCAATCGTAACTTTTCCGCCCAAAACATCGTAAAGACGTGGAATCATATTTACAACCGTCGACTTACCGGAACCAGATGGCCCGACAATCGCATACATTTTCCCACCCGGAACAGTAAAATTCACATCTTTTAACAAAATATTTTCTTTGTTGTATCCAAAAGAAACATGGTCATAGACAATTGGCTGCATATCAACGACCGGTTTCTGTCCATTTTCCGGAGAAACAATCGTATTTTCGCGGTCAAAATAATCAAAAATACGAGTAAATAATGCAAGTGAACGGGTAAAATCAACTTGAATATTAAGAAGCGATTCCACTGGTCGATATAATCGGTTGATCAAAGCCACCGTTGCTGTAATCGTACCAACGGAAAGAGTCGGATCCCATTTGTTAATAATGAGCAAACCACCAACAAAATAGATTAAAAGTGGTCCCACCTGACTAAACATCCCCATCACGACCATGAACCATTTGCCGCTGCGCTTTTCTTTTAAAGCAATTGCCGTTGCTTCTTCATTGACTTTAATAAAGTTTTCGTATTCCTTTTCCTCACGGGTAAAGATTTTTACCAGCATGGAACCGCTGACGGATAAAGTCTCGTTGATTACCTGGTTGATCTCATCATTCTTCTCCTGGCTTTCGGATAATAACTGCCAGCGTTTTTTACCTGCACTTTTTGTCGGAATCACGAGAAGTGGAATAATCGCAATGCCCACGATTGCAAGCTGCCAGCTCATGGTAAGAAGTGCCACCAAGGTAGTCACTACGGTTGCAATGTTGCTGACAATACTTGAAAGAGTGCCACTGATGACGGTACTCACTCCACTGATATCAGTATTCATTCTGGTGATGATATCGCCCTGTTTTTCCGTCGTAAAGAAGGAATGTGGCATAATATACTGTAGATGATGATACATCTGATTTTTCATATCAAAAATGATTCGCTGCGAAATCCACGCATTGATATAGCTTTCTAACACGCCAATCATCTGACTGACTGCCATTGTCGCAAAGGCCATCAATAAAAGTCTGATGAGCAGGCTCATATCCTGTCCCACTAATGCCTGATCGACAATCTTTCCGGTAATGATTGATGGAAAAAGTCCGATACACGCGGATAATAGAATCGCTATAAAAACAAATACAAACTGTATCCAATATGGTTTTAAATAAGATAGAATTCTACCTAAAAGCTTCTTCGTCACTTTCGGCATATTCTTTTTTTCGTCTTCAGTCAGAAATTCTCTAGGTCCTAATGAATTTCGTCCGCCCCTGGTCCTGGCATAATTTTACCCTCCTGAATTATTCCTAATTATTCTAAGGGTATTATATCAAAAAAAGACGGCAGGCATAACGCCTGCCGCCCAAAAATTCAAGTTGAACCTAAATATAATAAACGTAATTTTCTTTTCTTGCTACTGGTGCTGGGATTTCATCTGCTGCATATCCTAATGCACAATGACCGATTCCTTCATAGTTACCTTCAATGCCAAGTTTTGCAAGAATATCTTTTCCAAAATCAGATTCAAATTCTTCTTTTGCTCTGTGGATCCAGATTCCGTTAACGCCAAGACTTTCTGCTGCATTTAATAAATTGCCCATAACAAGAGATCCATCATACTGGTATGTTACGCTATCTTTATTTGCTAAAACAATGAGAATTACTGGTGCCCCATAAAATGGATCCATATCTACGCCCATAATGGCAGCATTTTCCTTAGCAAGCTGATCACGAACTTCTTTGTCAGTCACTGCAATGATAATCGCGCTCTGTCTTCCCATTCCGGATGGAGCAAATGTTCCTGCCTTAAGGATCGCATCTAATTTTTCTTTTTCAACCATATCTGGTTTGAATTTTCTGCAGCTTCTTCTTGTTTCAAGTACTTTTAATGTTTCATTCATGTCTGTCTACTCCTATCTATACTTAAACTATTTTAATAAATTCATCTTTGATTTCTTTGAATCGTTCATCCACAAGACCGAAATCTTTTTCTTTATAATTCCACAATGCATGTCCAATACCATATTTTTCGAATGCTTTATGAATATCCTGTAACCAACGAAGCTTTCCGGCATTATTTGCCAAATCAATGGCACCATATTCGCCACAATAAAGAGCTGCGTCATATTTTTCTGCAGTCTTAATTGCATCTGTGAAGATTAATTCAAAAAATTCTGGACCAAATTTCGTCACTCGCTCGTCAAATGTTACGCCGTCGTTCATACCAAACTGCTCAACGCTGATCTTGCGATATTCGTCAATTGGAAGTGGGTAGTCAATGCGGAAATCTGCAGGCATATAATCCACCCAGTAAGCAGCCTGATGAGTAAATAAGAATGGTTCATAGCAATGGAAGTTATAAACTACCTTATCATCATATGGCGGATCAAGTAATGGTACACTTGTAACGTGATTGTATACAACACCACCAATAACAATATAGGTATCTGGCGCAATTGAACGAATCATCTCGATATATCTGCGAACGATCTCATTCCATGCATCTTTTACTTCATAAAGTGTTACTTCATTTAATGGTTCAAATGCAACGGTCTCTGGGTAATCTTTAAAAGTTTCTGCAATTTTTGCCCATAATTTCATAAAACGAGCCTGAAGTGCTTCATCATAAAAGAACTTTTTACGATCCATATCTACTTTTAATGGGTCAAAAGAGTAACCAAAGCATTCATGTAAGTCAATTAACATATGAAGATCATATTTCTGACACCAGGATAAACAATTCTTCAAATATCCAAATCCACTTTCAATTGGAGTACCTTCTTCATCTTCTAATACATTGTAATCGACTGGCACACGCACATGGTCAAAACCAAGACTTGCAATATATTCAATATCTTTTTCTGTGATAAATGTTTCAAAATGTTCTGTATCATACTCAGCAAACTGAGAAATCCATCCGCCTAAATTTACGCCTTTTTGAAATCCTTTAAATATTTTCATGGCAACCTCCCTATTATTATAATCTAATTACATTTTAAAGGATGACTATCCTTTGCTCAACGAAAACCTACGAAAAGTTTTTCGAAACATTTTTTAATGATAACGAACTTGAGGTCACAAATTGTGACCTCAAATATATTCTCTCTATTCTTCTATCTGATCAAGATTACTCCATCCAAATCGTACAATTGAAATTATCATTGATGCTTCGCTAATGATTTCATCTAAAATACCTGCCCATGATCCAACAATAATATTATAGATGATCCACAATGGAGAATTGACAAACATTCCAGCAATGCGGACTTTTTGCGGATTCTTCGTATATCCTCCAATGGTAGAAGCAATGTTTGCAATTACCGGTAGGAATGATATCCACCCTCCCCAGGTTAACTTAAGTGCAGCAACCTGTAAAATACATATGATTACACACATCTTGTTACTATTAAGAAATTTTACTTTACTCGCAAGGCAGAATGAGCGAAAACAATTAATCAAGTAACTGATTCCTCCAGTTGTTGCTCCAAGTAGCAAAAGATGGGTCGTATATAAAATATATGAAAAAAACTGAACACGAAACAAGTTCTTGTTTTCCCGACATTGAAAGGACAGAAAGAATAATCCCGTCCCGAGAAAACCAATGAATTGAATAAGAATAAAATTAAGACTCATACTAAAACTCTCTATTCTCTACAATTCTCATTGATGCCATCATGGATCCGGCACTCAGAATAGCCAAAATAACTACCAGTCCAATAATCATGCTTACTGGATTCATAGTGTCTAATGTAACTACTAGACTTTCGAGCACGCTTCCAATATCTGCAATCTTTGCAAAGGTATAAGCAACAACAAATACACATCCAATCAATGCCAGCAATACCATTCTGGACTTTTCCGGTCCAAATTTTAACTGAAGCGGAATCGGGATTCCTCCGGTTGCAACAAGGATTGGAATTTCAGAAGCGATAATCTCAATAAATGTTAAAGTATTGATTGGAATTCCCTGAATGATACCGGATCCTATGATAATCACAATTGCAATCAATCCTGCGACAAGGGAAATACCATAAACAAATAAATACTTTTCAATCACATATTGCTTTCTTGTGCATGGAAGTGTGAATAAAAACTCCATACAGTTGTCAGTATCATCATAGCTTAAAGTGGAAAGTGCAAGCAATGCACCAAGCATAGTCAGGTATGCCCCGCTGAAGCTGCTTGAAAACTCCCAGGTAAATACTACACCGATCACGATAAATATAAGGATTGATGATTTTCTAACCAATAATAATCTTAAATCTTTTTCCAACAAAGCTGTCATTATCTTACACCTCCAGTCAGCATAAGAATTAAATCATCGATATTACCATTTTCAACTACAATTCCAGGATAGTTTTCCAAATAAAAACGTTTTTCCTTTGTAAAACAAGAATACCCGTAAGAAGTCTTGACTGTTTTCATCAGATAGCTCTGATCCAGCGAACGATATGTCTCTTCATCTACTTTAAGAATTCCACATTCATCCATAATTATATCGGTATCCTCATGGAAAATCACTTCTCCATTATGAATCAGGTAAATGTCATCGCAGATGCTTTCTAAGTCAGAAGAGATATGGGAAGTAATTAAAACTGTTCTAGTTTCATCTTCCACCATGTAATCACGGATCATGTCAAGAACTTCACCTCTTGCTTCTACATCAAGACCTGCGGTTGGTTCGTCCATGATTAAAAGTTTTGCATTATGCGTAAGTGCAATCAACACTCTTAATTTCGCTTTCATACCTGTTGAAAATTCTTTCAACGGTTTATCCATCGGAAGATGTAATTTGGCACAATCTTCCCTAAACTTATCCTCGGCAAATGCAGGATAACTCTTTCTTAATATCTTCACAATTGCAGCCACACTAAGATATGGGCTAAAACCAGACTCTGCCAAAGCTACTCCAAGATTTTCTTTTTCTTTTACTCCAAGCTCTGTGCTTTTTGTGTCCATTACAATAATCTCACCAGCATCTGGTTTCACAAGTCCTAAAATCAGCTTAATTGTAGTACTTTTACCTGCGCCATTCTTGCCTACTAAACCAGTAATACGTCCTTCCGGAATCTTAAAATCAACATTTAAAGAAAAACCTGTATAATTTTTTCTAAGATTTTTAGCAACAATCATTAGTCTTCCTCCAAAATAATCGACACAATATCCAGGATTTCATCCTTTGTAAAGCCAAAATTCTGTGCTTTTTGAATCACTTTTTCAAAGTCTTCTTCTACTGCTTTCCTGCATGCTTCCATAGCTAGATTCTGGTCTGTCTCTGCCACGAAACTTCCTTTCCCGTGAACAGTTACAATAAATCCATCCTCGTCTAGTCGATCATATGCTTTCTTTACCGTCAATGCACTGATCTTAAGTTCTCTCGATAATGCTCTTACTGATGGGAGCGCCATTCCTGCAGTTAATGTCCCCTCAATAATTTCGTTCTTAATCTGATCCATCAGCTGTTCATAGATCGGTACCATTGACGAATTATTTAAAATTATCTTCATTCATTTTCTCCTTTGCCAAGAAGGTGATATCAATTCTTCTTTGCTTCCACAATTCTGAACGTCTTCATCCTTGTGATATAAACAGTATATAACAGTATAGAACTGTTGTCAACTGTTATATACTGTTTATCGTAAATATACAAAAGAAGCCATGCTACAGACTTCTCATCTGTGACACGGCTTTCATATTCTTTCATCATTTCTCATAATAGGTCTCCAGGAAATTGTGACGGACACCCTTTTGTTTATATTCAATCACTGTATCAAGGTTTACATTCTGCACGCTCTTGAAAATGTTCCCTTCAATATATGGGCTAGTTTCTTTCAGCTTCGCAATCAGTTTCTTGGTTTCTAATCTCTTAGAGGAAGTTGTTCCATCTTCATGACAGGTGCTACAGGTTTCTGTAAAATGACATGCGCACTGCAAGAAATGAAGATTGTTATAGTCTCTCCAATTGCAAATGTCTTCCTCACGGACAAGATACAATGGTCGAATCAATTCCATACCTTCAAAGTTTGTGCTATGAAGCTTTGGCATCATGGTCTGAATCTGTCCACCATGAAGCATACCCATCAGAATGGTTTCGATTACATCATCATAATGATGGCCAAGGGCAATCTTGTTACATCCTAATGCCTTCGCTCTACTGTAGAGATATCCTCTACGCATTCTTGCACATAAATAACATGGATTTTTCGTAATATTATCCACCGCATCAAAAATCATGCTTTCAAAAATCGTCACTGGAATACCAAGTTTTGCTGCATTGCTCTCGATCAGCTTTCTGTTTGCCTCATTATAACCTGGATCCATTACTAAAAATGTCAGATCAAACTGTACTTTTCTATGTCTCTGGATTTCCTGGAAAAGCTTCGCCATCAGCATAGAATCCTTACCACCGGAAATACATACCGCAATATGGTCCCCTTCCTGAATCAGCTCATATTTTTTACAGGCTCTGGCAAATGGAGTGAAGAGCTGCTTATGAAATTTCTTGCGAATACTCTGTTCTGCTCTTTTTTTGCATTCTTCCGGATCTTCCTGTTCGATGGTATCCATCAAAAAGGCATTGAATCCACCAATTAAACTGTAACTGTCATATCCTAATTCTTCTAATCTTTCAGCCAAATCTCTTGACTTTTCCCCACGCTGACAATAGAGAACGATGGACTTTTCTTTATTTAACTGTTCCAGGCAGCCTTCTAAATCCACTTCAAACTGAGCGATAGAGATTGGAACAGCACCTGGCATCATACCATAGATAATACTGCCTTCGTCTCTGATATCAATCAGCTGAATGGATTCTTCTGCGCGCTTCTTTAATTCTTCAATCGTAATTTCTTTCATTCGTTTTATCCTGCTTATCTATATACTTATCTTCTACTATCATTTAACTTGAAAAAAAGTATAAACAATACCGCTTAAGATGTCAATATTGCCCCGTATCTGTGATTCTTCTTAGCATCATCATATTATTTATCAAGGAAATACTCGTTTATATCTATAACCAGATATAAAAAGCGCGTATTAAACACAAATATTATTCATACGTAAAATAAATGCAAGAAACAAAATCATCTTAATAGATACAAGAAGAAGGAAAAAACAAATGACAAAAAGATTATTCGCTATTTTATTAGCAACAATTATAGCTGTTGGTTGTCTGACTGGTTGCGGTGGTACAAAAGAAGAAGCCGCATCATCCGAGAATAAAAAAATTGTTGTTGGTGCTACACCAGTTCCACATGCTGACATCCTTGAAAAAGTAGTAAAAGATGTTCTTGCCAAAGACGGTTATGAACTTGAAACTGTAGTATTCCAGGATTATGTACTTCCTAATACTTCTCTCGAAGAAGGTGAATTAGATGCGAACTATTTCCAGACACTTGGTTACATGGACCAGCAGAACGATGAAGCAGGCCTTCACTTAAAAGCTGCTATTGGTGTTCACATCGAACCAATGGGCATTTACAGTGAAAAATATGCTGCTCTTGCTGACATTCCTGATGGAGCTTCTATCGGAATCCCTAACGACCCAGATAATGGAGAAAGAGGATTAGATCTTCTTATTCAGAAAGGTCTCCTTACTTCTAAAGGTCAGTATGGCAAAGACGATAATTATACTTTTGAAAGTATCTCAAAAGATAAAGAAGCAAACCCTCACGGTTATGTAATCACTCCATTAGAAGCAGCAAACCTTCCATTATCACTTCCAGATTTTGATGATGAGACAACTGTGAAAAGAACAAACTTCCTCGTTGTAAAAGAAGGAAATGAAGATTCTGAAAAAACAAAAGCCTTAGTGAAAGCAATTTCTTCTGATGAAGTTCAGAAATTTATTGAAGATACCTACAAAGGTGCTGTAATCACATCTGTGATCGACCCACAGTAGAAAGAAAGGTTAGAAATGATATAGCGTATGATTAAAATAGAGAATGTAAAGAAGAGTTTTGGTGAACTCGAAGTTTTAAAAGAAATTTCTCTTACCATCAATGATGGTGAGATCTACGGTATCATCGGCAGGAGCGGGGCTGGAAAGTCCACGCTCCTTCGATGCATCAACGGCTTAGAAGATTACAATGGTGGAACAATCACTGTAGATGATCAGCTTGTAAATGTAAAAGACAAAAAATCCATCAAAGAAATTCGTAGAAACATGGGGATGATTTTCCAGGGTTTTAACCTGTTAGAGCGATTAACTGTATATGAAAATGTCGCTCTTCCTCTCCGTTTTTGGGGATTAAAGACGAATACTCCTGAAGCAAAAGAGAAAATCCTCAATTTAATTCGACTGGTTGGATTAGAAGAGAAAGCTAATGCAAAACCTCGTGAATTATCTGGTGGGCAGAAACAGCGTGTTGCCATTGCAAGATCTCTTGTATTGGACCCACAATATCTACTTTGCGACGAGGCAACCAGCGCACTTGACCCTGAAATAACCAAAGAAATTTTATCCATCATTCAGCGCATCAACAAAAAACTTGGCCTTACCGTTGTCATCGTTACCCATCAGATGGAGGTTGTAAAACAAGTTTGTGAACGCGTTGCTTACCTGAGCAATGGACAGATGCTGGTTGAAGGCAAACCGGAAGAAGTATTTATCAAACCAGCGGAACAAGAAATTAAGAGCTTTTTAAAAGAAGACAGCACAAAGCTCCCAGAAGAAGGAGTCAATGTTCAGGTCTTCTTCAATGGAAAAGGTTCTTCTGCAACCGAACCCGTCATTTCCAAAATGGCTCGTGAATTAGAAGTAGATTTTAATATTATCTGGGGAAAATTAGAGGACTTCCGCCACAATGTATATGGAAGTCTTGTAATGAATATCGCAGAGAAAGACAAAGATGCAATCCTTACGTATTTAACTGACAAAAATGTAGATTGGGAGGTGATTTCATAATGCTACTTGCGATTTCTTCAACTACAGGTATGCAGCAGATTATGTTAGAAGCGTTAAAACAGACGGTTTATATGGTGTTCTTGGCAACAATATTATCTGTCATCGGATTAATTCCTGCCGTTATTCTTACCTTAACAGCACCCGATGGACTTCGACCTCATAAAATCATCTATGAAATATTAAGTTTCATTGTAAATGTATTTCGAAGCTTCCCATTTATCATTCTGTTAGTAATCTTAATTCCATTTACAAGACTACTTGTTGGAAAAGCGATTGGAACAACTGCTTCCATTGTTCCTCTTACCGTCTCCGCAATCCCATTTATTGCAAGAGTATTTGAAAGTGCTCTTCGTGAGACCAATCCAGGTGTAATTGAAGCTGCAAGATCCTTTGGCGCATCTGATTTCCAGATTATTGTCCGCGTATATTTTAAAGAATCTGTACCAAGACTCATTAACGGCATCGTTCTTCTCATCATTTCATTGATTGGTTACTCCGCAATGGCAGGTACCGTTGGCGGTGGTGGTATTGGTGACATCGCAATCCGATATGGTTATCAGCAGTATAATACCGAGTACCTTATTGTATGTTCTGTCATTCTGATTATCTTTGTTCAATTGATTCAGATGATTGGAAATGGACTTTATAAAAAATTATCTTAAATGAATCAATAGAGGGCATATCGACTTAGTCGTCGATATGCCCTCATGATATGTTATGGTACCTTATTTTAATCTGACATAGAATGTAGATTTCCCTTAATCCATATCTTTTGCCATAAATTATAGTTGTTTTTAAGGGAAAGTCACTATGATTAAGGGTATTTCCCAGTCACTAGGTTATCCCCAGTAACTATATTTAAGCTTTTTATCCCAAAACCAATCGTAATCTTTCTATTGCTTCGCTATTCTACCAAACAATGCAACATTCAAATGCATTTAGCCTTGCTTCTTTTCTAAACCCGTCGAATTCGAGGGGGTTAGAAAACAGTTGACTGCATTCTGGCCTTGTCAATCAGTTTCTGAATCGTCTTCGAGTCTTCAATTCTATTAATACCAAAACACTTCTTACCTGCATCCTTAATGGATGCACCCAGATGATATGCGTCTGTCTCATCTATAATGAGAAAACGATCATGAAATACAGTTATATGCTTCGCCGTTAACGGAGGATACTGCCCGTTAAATACAGTCACATCTTGCTTGGATAGTCTTGCATTGGGTAAAGTAAATATCTCTACCGCCACATTAGTATTTTTCTTAGCCATCACATTCAGAGTAGTTAAATCGACATAGCCATCAATAAGAATAATAGATTTCTGGGCCTTACTGATGAGATTCGATAATAAACTGAATGCATCATACACCTGACCCTCAAAGAAAATCTTCTGATTTGATTCTTCATGGGATGCTATGTAATCAAACACTTTCTCGAATCTTGCATCCGTTTTCTCTTCAAAGGCAATCTGTCGTACTTCCATGGCATTCATCTTCTGATACAGGAGAGAGGCATTCGCCATGTATTTACGCATCTCCACAAAAGTTTTCATAATTCTAATGCTAACCTGGATTGCTATATCACTTCGTAAGACTGCCGATAGCATTGCAATGCCTTGCTCTGTATATACATATGGTAGTTTTCTTCTTCCACCATGACCATTTTTCTCTGAACTTGAAGTTCCAAATTGGAACTTCAAGTTATCAAACTCCTCTTTAGACAATTGAAAGCAAAACTCGTCAGGAAATCTTTTTTCATTTCGTTTCATTGCCTTATTCAGATTTTTTGTTTCAACCTGATATAACATTGCAAGATCACTATCCAGCATCACCTGTTTCCCACGAATCACATATATCAAACTCTGAATACTAGGTATTCCTTCTGTAGGTGTTGAAATGTTATCAACTAAATCTTCATGCGTTGCCATATATACTCCCTTTCCAACTTGAGGTCACAATTTGTGACCTCAAGTCTATTTTTCGTCTTTATTTCGCTTCATGAGCTTTTCCATTCGGATATAATACTCCAGCAATCGGATCACATAATCCGGTGCATGACGACCATCACGCTCCCATTCTGATACAGTTCTATACGGAATCTGAAAGTATTCACAGAATTCTTTTCGATTCATACCAGTACTTTCTCTTAATTCTTTTATCTTTTTTGCCTTGTCCATGTCTCACAGACCTCCTGTAATTATCTATCAGTTTCTAAAAATATAATAACACCTTCACACCAGATACACGTTGTGTCTATTATATCACATTTAAGCAAATATACACAACGTGTATTTTTTTAGGAGTAGCTGTCCATAATAAAACAAGCTTTAAAAATGAGCAAAGAAAAAACCACAGACTGCTCTGTGGCTTCAAATATCCATTATCCAAACAATTTATCTGCTATTCTTTCAAGTTCTCTTCGTTCCTCTATATCATCGTAGGATCTATCTCGTCCGTCGATATACTTATTAACATCTATGTAGAACAATCCATCTCTATTGCAGAAACAATAAATTCTCTTTACTCATCCTATTTTAAGACGTGTATCCGAACTTCTTTCCGGATACAGCTTTATCATTTGTACTCCATGACAGCTAACCGCCATTTCTCCCATACTGTGAATCACATTTCCACAAATCGGACACACATAGAACTTGGAACGCAGCATATTGGCTGACACATTCATATTTGTAATCGCACTTCCTGATAAAAGCTCTGTAATTGAGATTCCAAACACACCTGCTATCGGTTCAAGCAATGTAATATCATCTCCATACAACCATAATACAATTGCTTTTTTCTTCTGTGTACCTACGCAGCGTAGAGTGCCTCGCCTCTTTTTGTCCATATGAAGAAGTATGGAAAACAAGAAAAATACAAAAGAACCAGAAAGCACATAAGTACCTTCCGGCTCAATTACTTTTCTATTTCACTTTTTTCATTAACACAATGGATTCTGTATGTACCGTATTCGGGAACATATCGACTGCACAAGCATTTGTCACTTTATATCCTGCTTCTTTAAGCACTGCTAAATCTCTCGCAAGAGAAGTTGGTTTACAGCTGATATAAACCATGGAATCCACACCAAAGTCGATAATCTTCTTTAATGCTTTTGGATGGATACCGTCTCTTGGTGGATCAAGTACGATAAAGTCTGGTTTAACTTCAACTTCATCGATTTTCTTTAATACATCCCCTGCAATAAATTCACAGTTATCAAGGCCATTGATCTTTGCATTTACCTTTGCTGCTTCTACGGCTTCTTCGATAATTTCGATGCCGATGACTTTCTTGGCAACGGGTGCCATCATCTGAGCGATGGTTCCTGTTCCGGAATATAAGTCGAAGATGACTTTATCTTTGGTTTCTCCGATGTATCCCCTTGCTGTTTCGTAAAGCACTTCCGCTCCCTTGGAGTTTGTCTGGAAGAAGGAGAATGGAGAAATCTTAAACTGAAGGCCTAAGATATGTTCGTAAAAATAATCCTGGCCGTATAAAATCCTTGTTTCATCACTCTGAACTACATCGGATAAAGAATCATTGATTGTATGTAAGAACCCAGCGAGGGATCCTTCCAACTCAAGTCCACAGATTTTCTCCACAAGTGGGTTAAAATCATGTTCCATCTGGGATGTAGTTACCATATTCACTAAGATTTCGCCTGTACTTACACTTCGTCTTACCACTAAGTGACGAAGATATCCTTCATGGCTCATCTTATGATAGAAGGAAAATTCCTGCTGCGAACAATATTCAAGCACAGTTGTTAAAATCTTTCTGTAATCTTCATGTACAATCTGACATTCAGATACTGTCACGATATCATAGAATCCACCTTTTTTGTGCATACCAAGTGCAAGTGGACCATCCTTGAATTCATCTCCAAAAGAGAATTCCATCTTATTGCGGTAGCACCACTGGGATGGACTTCCTTTGATACCGTCCCACTGATAGTCTTCAATCACTTCATCAAGAAGCTCTCTCACCTGAGATTCCTTGATCTTTAACTGATTTTCGTAGCTCACTGTCTGGTAAAAGCAACCACCACAAGCACCAAAATGTGGACATACCGGTGTTGCATCTTCAAGTGGAGATGGTTCTACTACTTCTAATAAACGAGCAGTTGCTTTGCCGCGACGAATCTTCTGAATCTGTACGCGAACCTTCTGTCCTTTGATCGCTCCCTTAATTACTACTTTTCTATCATCAATTTCGCAAATTCCCTTATTCGGAAATTCCACGGTTTCAATATAACTTTCAAATTCCTGTCTCTTTTTCATTTTCATCACTTTCTACGGAAAAATTTCCTGATCCTTACGGACCATGCATCTCAAATATTTAACTCATCAAAAGCCTGAGTATAATAACAGTGATCATATTCCACATCACCATTATCCTTAATAATCATCATCAAAAATGTAGGTTTTCTACCTTGCTGTCTAGGGTAAGTAAGACTTCCCGGATTTAAGATGGTCAGACCATCCTCCTGTTCAAAATGTGGCACATGCGTATGACCATACATAACCACATCTACGCCTCTTTGCTTTCCTTCTTCACGTAAGAATTCCACGCCCATATTAACATAATAATAGTGACCATGAACAATCCAGATTTTGATGCCTTCAATTTCAATTTCTGCATCCATAGGGAGATCCAGATAATAATCATTGTTACCGGATACAATCGTCATTGGACATTTTGCCAATGAACGAACATAATCTTCCCCACGCTCTAAATCACCACAGTGAATGATATAATCTACCTCTCCAACTTGTGCAAGAACGCCTTCGATATCATCATTTCTCCCATGGGTATCGCTGATTACCAAAACTCGCTTCATTAGAGCTCCTCCTCTAATAATTTGCGCATCATACGTAATCCTTTTCCTCTATGGCTGATTGCATTCTTTTCTTCTGGAGAAATCTCAGCAGATGTACATCCATATTCAGGAAGGAAGAAGATTGGATCGTAGCCAAAACCATTTGCTCCCGCGATTTTATAAGCGATACGACCTTCCATCGTTCCACGAAGAGTAAATTCTCTGCCGTCAGGTAATACTGCAGCAATGGCTGCAACGAATCTTGCAGTTCTCTTCTCATCAGGAACACCATCAAGAAGATCAATCAATTTCTGATTTTTCACATCATAAGAAGTATCGCGTCCCATCCAGCGTGCAGATTCCACACCTGGTGCTTTGTCAAGATAATCCACTTCAAGACCAGAGTCATCTGCCATAACCAGTTCACCAGTCAACTCATGGATTGCTTTCGCTTTGATCAAAGCATTCTCCTCAAATGTTTTTCCATTCTCTTCTACATCTACATCAATTCCAGCTTCCTTCATAGACACGATTTCACAGTCAAAATCTGCAAAAATCTCTCTGATTTCGCGAAGCTTATTCTGATTTCCAGTTGCAAAAATTATTTTATTCATTCCTATACCCTATTTCTTTCTTCTCGGTGGCTTAGGACCTAAGAACTGATAATAATAGGTCTTCAGCATACCATTGTAAATTTTTCTATTCTTATTTGCTTTCTTTCCAATGTATTTTTCTGTATCTTCGTAAGATGTAATCACAAATTTTGACCATGTGTCTAAGCGGTCAAATGCTTCTCCAATCTCGGTATACAGTCCAGGAAGCGCTTCTTTTTCTTCTAAACGTTCACCGTAAGGTGGGTTTGTAATAATAAATCCATACTTCTTAGGATGTCTTAAATCTTTTACTTCTCTTCTCTGAAGATGAATGAGATGATCTACCCCTGCATCGATGGCATTCTGTCTGGCTGCTTTAATCATGGCACCGTCGATATCATACCCCTGAATATCCATTTCGATATGATCAAGCATAACATCATTCGCTTCTTCAATAGCTGAATACCAATCTTTTTTCGGAACGATATTCTTCCAGTCTTCAGCCGTAAAAGATCGGTTCATTCCTGGTGCAATATTTGCCCCAATCATAGCAGCTTCAATTGGAATCGTACCACTACCACAGAATGGATCTACTAAAATTCGATCTGCTCTCCAAGGAGTGAGCATAATGAGAGCTGCAGCTAACGTTTCGGTAAGCGGTGCTTTACTTGTGAGCTGTCGGTATCCTCTTTTGTGAAGTGGAACACCGGAAGTATCAAGACCAACGGTTACTTCATCCTTTAATAAGAAGATTCTTACAGGATAATCTGCTCCATCTTCCATAAACCACTGTTTTCTGTACTTTGTTTTCATACGTTCAACCATGGCTTTTTTTGCAATGGACTGAATGTCTGGTGCAGAAAATAATTTGCTCTTTGTTGTGGATGCTTTTGTCACCCAGAATCTCGCATCCTCAGGTAAATATTCTTCCCATGGAAGTGCCTTGATTCCTTCAAAAAGCTGATCCCAAGTATAAGCTTTAAAGCGTTCTCCCACTTGTAATAAAATACGATCCGCTGTGCGAAGAAAAATATTAGCTCGAGCCACACCTTCACTGTCTGCGATAAATGTTACTCGCCCGTCTTCTACACGATCAATCTCATAACCTAAATCTATAATCTCTCTTTTTAACACTGCTTCCAGTCCAAAATGGCATGGAGCAATTAATTTAAAGCGTTTGTTCATCAAAAATCTCCTAATCTATAAATCAAAACATAGGTTACAATATTTTACCTTACATCTTAATCCACTGTCAATAGAAGGCTTTTTTTCAATCAATCATGAAAAAACTATTGCATTTTACTACAAGAAAATATACAATGAAGACATAAGAAGTTTATTTTTCAGCTTCTTATGTTATATAACCCCTTATTAATTATTTATACTCCCCTCAAAAGCGCGAAGTGACTCCCTCACTTCGCGTTTTTACTTTATCACGTAAGAATCATGCTATTTTTTTCAAAATATTAACATATTTTCCCACAAACCATAGCTATAATAATAAAATAGATTATAATTAAACCTTTTAAAAAAAGAAAAGGCAAAATGAAGAAAATTCTTCATTTTGCCTCGTTGCAATTTCTAATATTTCTAATATTTTTTAGAATAAATCTAATTTGTCCATATCTTTTAATAAATCACGAACAATGTCTGCGATTTTATCTACATCGCCTTCTCTGAAACCTTCAATGTTAAGTGGCATTAATGGATCATGTAAGGATAAACGAAGAAGTGCCCATCCCTTGATTTCTTCAGAATCGAAGCTGATACGAATTCCTTCGTAAGAGTTTGGAACAACATAGATACCAGCTGCTGCTGCATTCTCTTCAAATGCTTTTAATACTCCCTGTCCATATGCCTTAAAGTCTTCTGTTAATAACTTCATACGGATTTCTCTGGATTCAAATTCTGGTTCTAAGCTTTCGATGAAGGAAGCAAGTGGTTTGTCTTCTTTCTTAGCGATTGCTGCTGCAATTAACATCTTAACTGCCATGTAAGCACCATCATCTAAGAAGTAGTTCTCGCTTAATGCACCATGTCCGGATGTTTCGATTGCAAGTGGAGATACGATACCTTCGTCATTTAATCTCTTGGATTCGTTGATAACGTTCTTGTAACCACGTTTGAATCTGTGCTGTTTCATACCGATTCCTTCTAAGAATCTTGTAAGACGATCGGATGTTACAGAGTCAGTTACGATTGTTCCGCCTGGGTAATCTTTTGCAATGATTGCTGCCATCATAGCGATGATCGCATCACGGTTAACTTCGCCACCATCTGGTAACACTGCGGATGCACGGTCAACGTCTGTATCAAAGATGATACCAATATCTGCTTTGTTTGCTAATACTGCAGATTTGATCGCTTCCATCGCTGCTTTATTTTCAGGGTTAGGAATGTGGTTAGGGAACATTCCGTCTGGATCTAAGAACTGGCTTCCGGAGATATCAGCACCAAGTTCTGCACATACACGTTCTGCGAAGAATCCACCAGCACCATTACCAGCATCTACAACTACATGTAAGCCAGCAAGTGGTTTGTCATAATCTTCTGCATTAACGCCTGCTTTGATCTTATCGCATAAGCTGTTTACATATAAAGATAATGTATCAAATTCTTCTGCTTCTTTATCACAAACTGCTACTTCGCAGTCCTGAGCTACTGTTAAAATTGCTTTGATGTCTGTTCCTTCTAAACCACCATCTTTGTCAAAGAATTTTAAACCATTACGGTTAAATGGTAAATGGCTGGCTGTTAACATGATAGAACCATCAAAATCTGTTTCTGGGAAGATTGTTGTCATGAACATGGATGGTGTAGAAACTAATCCACAATAGTAAACAGTTGCGCCTTCAGAGAGCATACCTGCTACAACACCATTCTTCATATCCTGAGCTGTAATACGGGAATCATGTCCAACACCGATTCTTAAATCAGTTGCAGCTTTTCCAGTTTTCTTGGATAACCATGCAACAAATCCCTGTCCAATACGATTTGCAATGTCTCCAGTTAAATTAATGTGTTCGCCTTCAATACCTTCAGCAGCGATACCACGGATATCACTACCGTTCTGTAATTTTAATAAATTGCTCATAAATCTCTCCTTCATAATGCTTGATTATAAAATACTCGTAATTGAATTGCGGTTTGTTAATATGTCACAATTTCTACGGGGCCACATTATGACATATTCACTATAAGTATATCATAATTAAGCACTTTCTTCAAACTGGGAGTTATATAAATCATGGTAGAAACCATGTGCCTTCATCAATTCTTCGTGGTTACCCTGTTCAATAATATCACCATCTTTTAATACAAGAATCACATCAGAATTCTTGATTGTAGAAAGTCTGTGTGCAATAACAAAGCTGGTTCTTCCCTTCATCAGATTGTCCATTGCTTCCTGAATGAGTGTCTCTGTTCTTGTATCAACGGAGCTGGTTGCCTCATCTAAGATCAGGATCTTATTATCTGCTAAAATGGCTCTCGCAATGGTAAGAAGCTGTTTCTGGCCCTGAGAAATATTGGTTGCTTCTTCATTTAACTCGGTCTGATATCCATGTTCTAATGTCTGGATAAAGTGATGTGCATGAGCTGCTTCTGCTGCCGCAATGACCTCTTCATCTGTCGCATCTAATCGACCATAACGGATATTTTCCATGATGGTTCCTTTAAAGAGCCATGTATCCTGTAATACCATGCCAAATGCTTCTCTAAGCTCGCTGCGGTCAAACCCCTGTACATCCCAGTCATTTAAGCGGATTGCGCCGTTATCGATATCATAAAAACGCATCAATAATTTGACAATGGTTGTCTTACCGGCACCGGTTGGCCCTACAATCGCAATCTTCTGACCTGGTTTTACTTTTGCATTAAAATCATGAATAATTCTCTTATCTCTCGTATATCCAAAATCTACATGCCAAAATTCTACGGAACCGTCTAGATCGTCGATGGTAACATTTCTCTCCTGGCCGGTAATTGGATCTTCAAGTACTTCATGCATGAAGGATTCCTGTTCTTCTTCGCCTTCATCAAGAAATTCAAAAACTCTCTCAGCTGCTGCCATGGTGGACTGAAGCATATTCGATACCTGGGCAAGCTGGTTGACTGGCTGTGTAAACTGTCTTACATACTGAATAAAGGACTGGATATCCCCAACTTCAATAGTTCCACGGATGCTTAAATACCCACCAACAATTACTACTGCTACATATCCAAGATTGCCGACAAATGTCATCAACGGATGCATCAAACCGGATAAGAACTGGGATTTCCATGCAGACTGGTATAAAATATCATTCTTCTGTTCAAATTCTTTTAAAATCGTTTCTTCTTTATTAAATAATTTTACGATATTATGTCCGCCAAATACTTCTTCGATCTGTCCATTGACATGACCAAGGTATTCCTGCTGTGCTTTGAAGTACTTTTGGGAGTTCTTGATTACAAACATAACAAGCACTGCAGAAATAGGCAATGTTACAAGTGCAATCAATGTCATCAAAGGACTGATGGACATCATCATGACAAATACACCGATGATGGTTGCCGTAGACTGAATGAGCTGGTGAAGGGTCTGGTTAAGACCTGTACCAAGCATATCGACATCGTTGGTAATTCTTGATAAGACTTCCCCATGAGTTGTCTTATCATAATAATTCATCGGCAGACGGTTGATTTTTTCAGATAATTCCTTACGAAGATTGTAGGAAACCTTCTGAGAAATACCTGCCATAATATAACCCTGAATATATCCAAACAGGGCACTGATTGCATATAAACCTACTAATATAAGAGCAATCTGTCCGATTCTGTCAAAATCAATACCGCCACTTCCTGTAATCTTAGCCACGAGACCTTTATAGATTTCCGTGGTTGCCTTACCTAAAATTTTTGGTCCAATGATATTAAAAAGGGTACTTCCTACCGTAAAAATCATCACAATGATGATTCCGAGGTGGTACTGGTTCAGATATTCGATTAATTTCTTTAATGTCCCTTTGAAGTCTTTTGCCTTTTCTACAGGGGCGCCTGGACCTCTGTGGCGTCTTCTTCTAGGTTGTTCTGCCATTTATTCCACCTCCCCTTCTAATTCCTTCTGACTCAGCTGACTTCGTGCAATTTCCTGATAAACCTGATTGCCCGCAAGCAGCTCTTTATGCGTACCTTTTCCTACAATACGACCTTCATCAAGAACGATGATCTGATCTGCATGAAGAATGGTACTGATTCGCTGCGCAACAATGAGTACTGTTGCGTCAGACACTTCTTTATTTAACGCCTTACGAAGGGCTGCATCAGTCTTAAAGTCAAGAGCAGAGAAGCTGTCATCAAATACATAGATTTTTGCATTCTTGGCAAGAGCTCTTGCAATGGCAAGTCTCTGTTTCTGTCCGCCCGATACATTATTTCCTCCCTGGGCTATCTCTGTATCATATTTATCTGGTTTTGTTTCAATAAATTCTAACGCCTGTGCAATTCTTGCTGCCTTTTCAATTTCAGCATCCGTCGCATCCTCCGCACCAAATCGAAGGTTCGAATCAATGGTTCCAGAGAATAACACACCTTTTTGAGGCACAAAACCAATCTGTTTTCTCAAATCATTTAATCTTAATTTTCTGATATCGGTTCCATCGATTTTGATACATCCACCGGTTACATCAAAAAGTCTTGGAATTAACTGTACCAAAGTAGACTTTCCACTACCGGTACTTCCGATAAATGCTGTCGTCTTGCCTGCATGTGCAGTAAAGTCAATATCATGTAACACATCTTCTTCTGCACCTGGGTAAGCGAAGTTTACATGTTCAAATGTAATCTCACCCTGTGTTCCCATTTCCTCTGGTGCTTCACAATCTGTAATTAATGTTTCGGAAGTCAATACTTCATCAATACGTTCTGCAGCAACAGAAGCTCGTGGAAGCATGATAGAAATCATTGTAAGCATTAAGAAGGACATGATAATCTGCATTGTATAAGTAATAAATGCCATCATATCTCCGACCATGATATCCCCGGCATCGATACCGTGTGCACCAACCCAGATGATCAGGATGGAAACACCATTCATAATAAACATCATGGCAGGCATCATAAATGCCATCATGCGGGAAGTAAATAACTGTGTCTGCATAAGATTTGTATTGGCCTCGTCAAAGCGGCCTTCTTCATATTTTTCTCTGGAAAATGCTCGGATAACCGGAATACCAGTTAAGATTTCTCTTGCCACTAAGTTTACGCGGTCAACCAAAGACTGCATAATCTTAAATTTCGGCATAACCGCAACCATAAGAATACCGACTAAGCCAAGTAACAATACGACTGCAAGAACAATGATCCAGGACATGGAAAGATCTGTCTGTGACACACGAAAGATTCCGCCAAGTCCCATGATCGGTGCATAAAGCACCATACGAAACATGACGATCATAAACATCTGAATCTGCTGCACATCATTCGTACAACGAGTAATTAAAGATGCAGTAGAAAACTTATTCATCTCTTCATTAGAAAAGGATACAACCTTCTTAAATATGGATTCACGAAGCTCCTTACTAGTCACTGCGGCAAGTTTTGCTGCAACCAAAGTTACTAAAATCGCAAAAATCATGCATCCAAAGGATAATCCGATCATTCGAACCCCATATCTCTTCAGGTAATTCATCTGATGGGCATCCATATCCACCCCTAAGGCTTCATATTCCTGTCTGACAAATGAAATCGCAATGGCATTACCATAGCTATCCTTGAATTCCTCTAAATCCTTGTCACTCATCTTAGCAAGCATGGCCATATTCTCATTCTCTATTTCCTTACCTGCTGCTAACATTTGCTGTGCCTGGAATTTCATCATGGCAAGCTCTGCATCTAAGAATGCATCACTTAAGGTATCCATGGTTTGTTTATCGACATCCTTGTAATCTACACGGTAGATGTCCCCATCCTTTTGATAGGTGTCTGCCATTAATTTCCGTATATCTTCAGGCATCATAGCAATCAGTCCCAGATAGGAGGCTTCCCTGATTTGTTCCGGAACCGCATATTCAATCCCTTTATAGGTAAGGCCAACATTAACAATGTTGGAGGTATACGTTGGCAATGTCAGTTCACACATTGCCTGCCCAATGAGCAGCACAATGATCACTAACATGATATGCCAGCGTTTTTTGGCAAATTTCATAATTCTAAGCATTGTATTTGTCTATCTCCTCTTCCATAATATCAGCCAGTTCTGTAACAAGTGCATACAGCTGTTTTGATTTTTCTTCTCCCAGACGTTCCAAGCTGTTTCTGATAATCTCATGTCGATTTTTATGGTGTTCATCAACAATCGCCTCTCCTTTTTCTGTCAGCTGCAATCTGGTTACTCTTCGATCTTCCTTAGAGGGAATCTGGCGAATCAGTCCCTTCATAGTCAGATTTCTTACTGTTTTTGAAACTGCCGGCATAGTTGCACCCATCTGTTTTGCAACTTCTGACGTGGAAGGATATTTTGCAAGTCCCTCATCCGTAATTTTAGAAGCAATCTTTACCGCCATCAAGGCCGCAAAATCCCCACCTGAACACTCTCCATTCTGATAACAGCGATTATTCATCAGACGAATCTTATGCATGACAATCATAAATCTTTGCAGATCATGCTTCTTCTTGATTTCTTCCATAAGAAAACTCCTTTCTGCCCATTTATTTAACTTTATTAATTATTAACCATGTTAACTATTTCTATTATATGACGATAGTTAACTTTGTCAAGTAATAAAAAATCCTCTTGAAATGACGGGTTATTCCCATCAGATCAAGAGGATTTTTTATTTTATACAATATTCCATTAAACTATATTCTATTAATCATAATATACTCGGTCTAAGATCAGTCCGCAAGCAGGTGCTGTTCTTCCTGCTTCTGCACGAACCTTGCTTTCTAAGATGCCTGGAAGTTCTTCTACAGTCATCTCTCCGGTTCCAATTTCTAGTAACGTTCCCACCAGAATACGTACCATATGAAATAAGAATCCATCCCCCTCAAAGGTAAAACGGATTTCTTCTCCAATTCGTTCAATATTAAGAACCTTAATCGTACGAACCGTAGATTTTTTCTTTACTTTTTTCCCACAGAAAGACTGAAAATCATGCGTCCCTTTTAAGATTTCTGCCGCCTCATTCATTGCATCAAAATCTAATTTTCCAACAAACGGATACAAATATTTTCGTTCAAATACATTATGGTTTTCACTGTTCCACACACGGTAGATATAACGCTTTCCAGTCACATTCAGCCTGCTGTGAAAGCGTGGAGATACTTCTTTCACTTCGGTAATCCCAATATCCAAAGGCAGATATTCGTTTAGATAAGCATGGATTTCTTCCACTGGCATCAGACAATTCGTCTTAAAATTTGCCACCTGTCCGTTCGCATGTACGCCTGCATCTGTTCGCCCGGATCCATTGATTTCGATGTCTTCTCCCGTCATCTTAGAAAGCACATCTTCAATCTTTCCCTGAATGGTATTGCCTGTCGCTTTTTGTCGCTGCCAGCCCTGATATCTCGTTCCATCATAAATAATTTTTAATCTGATATTTCTCATTGCTTATAACCTATGCATCACTGCTGCCACAGGAAGTCCCACTACATTATAGTAGTCTCCGGAAATTCCTTTGATAAATGCTGCTGCCTTTCCCTGAATGCCATAGGCTCCAGCTTTGTCCATTGGTTCCCCAGTTTTAATGTAAGTCCAGATTTCTTCCTCACTCATCTCATAAAACTCGACCAATGTTTCTTCGTAAAATGTGTCTACTCCCGCGTCGCTTACTAATGTTACGCCAGTAAATACCGAGTGCTTCTTTCCTGACAGCATATTAAGCATGGCAAATGCATCTGCTTCGTCCTCTGGCTTTCCTAAAACCTTGCCATCATAAGCAACCACCGTATCCGAACCAAGCACCAGATATTCATCTGGTGCTTGTAATTTATCATATACATCTTTTGCTTTTTGTGCAGACAATTCCATAACAATCTCTGCCGGATTTGTCTTCGTGATTACTTCCTCTACATCACTCTTAATTACGGTAAAGGAAAGTCCCACTTGGGTTAAAATTTCCTTTCTTCGTGGTGATCCGGAAGCTAAAATTAATTTTTTATCCATCATAAACTCCTCTTACACAGACGAGTTTACTTCGATTGGCTTTTACTTAATATCATAGATGGAAACCATATACGAATCAAATTCGACGTCTTTTCCATTTCGATAATCGGTCTTCTTCTCGCCTGCTTTGGTATAGACTTTGTAATTTTCTTTCTTACCCTTATCATTTAACACGTCTTTTACAGAATCGTCAATACCCGCTTTTCTAAAAAGCCCCTTAAGAGCAGTCTGATACTCAGACACTTTATCCTGATCAATTTTGGTATAATCATTATAAGTAAGATCAATTCTCGCTATCTTACCTTCCTTAACCGTAACGATTACATATGGTGCATAATCACTATATCCTCCTTTGATTCCAATTGCTTTTTCTTTGCCATTTGGATAATAGTTATCAATCTTCCAGCCTGTCTTCTGAAGTTCTTCATAAAGAGGGGTTAATTCTTCGTATCCATACATATCTAATGCATTAAGATTCACTACAAGCTGATCCCATTGAACATTAAGCGTAATTCCATCAAATGCTTTTTCATACTCACCTTCATAGGCATCAATCATTGCATAGGCTTTTTCCCCATCTTCTGTTTCAATTTCAATACCATTTTCTTCTACTGATTTTAACCATTCACCTATTCCCGGGAATAAGCTTTCCGCTTTCTTACACCATGGCATCTCATATATTTTATAAGGACTCATCGTGCCAACTTTTTTATGTTTCTTACAATACCATTCAACGGTATTTTCATTTATTACAAAAGTGAATTTATCCTTCAATTCCTTCTCAATGACGTCTTTTGCTTCCATATCAGCATCAATCAAAAAATCTTCTGCACATTCGTCCTTAAATTCATATACCTCTGCCCAAGAAAAGTATCCGATTGGTGGCAATGCCCATCCATCCATTCCATCAGCATTTGAAATATCATTTAAAAGATTGCTATATTCTTCATCTAATTCTCTTTTTGTCCAGCCGGCTTCTCCATTCTCCTCCATAAAATCGATAATCTGATAGATCTTTTCTTTATAAGCAGTATTCACAGAAGGAGTCAGCTCACTTGCAGATACATTTGCCGCTCTCATGTTCTGATTCTTCATCAAATCTGGCATAACCGGCGGATATGCACATACCCCAATCAGGCCGATGATAATACCAACAGCAAGATATTTTATTACATTATTTAGCATTAATATCCCCTCCTTTTTAATAAGAAATGAATAAGAATTGCCGGAACCATGCCTACAATGATATTTACACTCATCATCTGTGCTGCATATTCCATACCTTCAACGAATAAGAACACGAATGGAAACATCAAACAGAAACCAAATCCATATAAAATAAATGCTCGCATAAGCTTTGATTCAAACAATCCTTCCACTTCTGGATGATTCATTCTGCCATAATAAAATCTGGAAAGTGCAAAGAAGATCACAAATGTTCCTGCCATAATTGCAATTTCCGGCAGATAAATCTTATAACCACTAATATCATTAAGCGGTGTAAAAAATCCAAATAGATCAAAGAAGCTCCATCCAAGAGAAGCATTTCCAGTCGGCATAGTTACAAGCACATGCGAAAAGCTTCGATACAGAATAAATGCTGCCTTTTCTAAGGATTTGATATGATGGGACTGGGCAATGATATAAAAAAATCCTCCCAGATATGCGGTTGTGCTATACATTCCATATCCGATTAATCCTGCTAATATCGCATTCCTGCAGATTACCTGAGCGAAAAAGAACATCATATAAACACAAGTAATCCACAGCCACATGATTGCAATGATTTTTGCATAGACGAGTGGATTTTCATTTGCAATCCAAATCTTACAATCTGCGAAACGTGAGTAGGTCGTGATGAGCCTGCCCCTGTTAAAGATCATGATGTCGATGCTTCCAAGTACATAAGTTCACAGCGGGAGAGTATACGCCACTCTGCCCTGCCTGAATTTATACCAGAAAATGTCTTTCTGCTTTAAAGGAAGGCTTGCAATCCATTCTTTGGTTTTGCTTCGACTTAAGTTATGAAAAAGAAGAATCGATAAGATCAATACATAAACAGCCATCGTACTATAAAAGACTCTGCTGTAGGATAAGAATCTTCCAAAAGCAGTATTGCTAATTTCCATATAATACTGCTCAACATAGTAAAAGTTTCTCCATATGTCCTCTACGCTTGAACGAAACAAAGAAAGCTGCAAACATGCACCGATACACCCTAAGAATGTCCAGATACCAATGCTTTGATTCTCACGAATCCAGAATTTTTTCTGCTGTTTCATTACTGTTCCCTCCCTTCTTTATTCATATATAAGAAGATTTCTTCTAAGGAAATTGGAATTTCTTCCACAAATGCTGCTCCACATTCATAAAGCAGTTCTTTCTTTTCTTCGTCAAAGTCTTCCCAGATAACCGTATAGATGCTTCCAATATTGGAGAAGTTCAATACACCTTTCCATCCTGCAAATCCTTCTGGCAGTCCTTCCGGAAATACAATCTGTAATTTCGTTGCTTTTTCTTTGACTTCATCTAAGGAACCCGTTCCTGTTAGTTTGCCTTCATGAATCATTGTAATACTGTCACAGAAGTTTTCAATTTCTTCTAAGTGATGAGATGTGATGAGTACAGTCATTTCCCGTTCTTCTACTTCGTTAATGATCATATCGAAGAGCTGTTGTTTTGCAATGACATCAATTCCTTCCATCGGTTCATCTAAAATAAGGATATCTGGATGAATCGCTAAGTTAAGGATCAATGCCAGACGCATCTTCTGCCCCTTCGAAAGCTGTTTGATCATCTTCTTCACATTCAATCCCATCGCTTCGTTATAATAATCAAAATCTTCTTTCGAAAAAGTCGGATAAGCAGCTTCATAAATCTTAACCATTTCTTTGATACGATAATTTGGATAATAGTCATTGCTGTCTGCTACATATCCCATCTTCATCTTTGCTGCTGGATTATCATATATTTCTTCTTCATCCAGGCAAATGCTACCCTGATCTGGCTGATAAATCCCAGTCAGGCATTTGATCAGAGTTGTTTTTCCAGAACCATTTGGTCCGATCAGTCCATGAATGCTTCCTTTTCTCACTTCGAAGGATACCCCTTCTAACACTTTGGTTTTCCCGTATCCTTTAAAGAGGTTTTCAATCTTGACTTTAATCATGAGATTCCTCCTTTATTCCATCGATTATTTCTTCTATCATATTCCAGATTTCTTCTTTTTTCATTCCATGGTAAAGCATATCCCCAATCAATGGTTTAAGTTGTGCTTTATAGTCCATCAGTTTCTCCTTCATATTAATAACCGGCTTCATCTCCGCCACAAATGCTCCTTTGCCGCGTATCGTTACAATGACATTCTCCTGTTCTAACATTCGATACGCTTTTTGTATCGTATTAGGAGTCACGCCAAGCTGTCTTGCCATATTTCTCACTGAAGGAAGAGAATCTCCTGCTTTTAAATAACCTTTCAGGATGTTCTCCTTCATCTTACGGACAAGCTGTTCGTAGATTGGTAAATTGCTGTTATAATCAATTTGAAACATGTAGCCCTCCTTTCTTCATCCTACCTTATATATCATTGTTGATTTGTATCAATCTTTACATCAAACTGTAGCAACCGTATTATTCGTATCATCTGTATTACCACTATTGATACAGTTAGTATATAAAAAAAGCAGCTCTTAGTCAAGAGCTGAAAGATATTAAAATTTAAATAGAGTTTCGCTCGCGAAATATCTGTCCGTGCAAGCACGCAGCTACTTCGCAAGCTTTTGCATCAAAAAAGACTTGAGAAGGAATCTCAAGTCTTTAGCAGGGATAGCAGGATTCGAACCTACAAATACTGGAATCAGAATCCAGGGCCTTACCATTTGGCGATATCCCTATGCACTTTGTATCTAGCAAATTTGCTCGGTACATTTATACATTATAGTCTTTTCGATTTTAAAATGCAACCCTTAATTTTGCACAAATCAAAGGTTGCATTCTCTTTTATAAATTGTACAAATTGCACATACACTACGCACAATTACAATAATCTACGAATTGTCTTAATCTTCATGATATGAACAGAAGAAACTTTAATTCCACCTCTTGGGTTACTTGCATGGACGATTTTTCCACCGCCAATATAGATTCCGACATGTCCAGAGTAACATACAAGATCTCCTGCCTTCGCATTCTTTAAAGAAACAGCTTTTCCATATTTTCTCTGTGCGGAAGAGCTGTGAGGAAGTTTAATTCCAAAATGCTTAAATACAGACATTGTAAATCCAGAGCAGTCTGCTCCGTGTGTTAAGCTTGTTCCACCCCATTTATATGGATTACCCTTAAATTTTAATGCATAGGATGCAACACCAGACCCCTTTTTCGAAACTTTCTTTTTTAAATAACTTGTTTTAACAAAAAGCTCTTTTTTACCTTTTTTGATTACCGTAAAAGAGCCGCAGGTACCAATACATTTGATTTTTGCTTCTTTTTTATAGGAACCAGCCTTGGTAGCATATACACTTGGTGCTTTATAGATTTTTGTTTTTTTCTTTGCGTATCTGGTGTACGAATCAACATATTTGATTACAGGCAATTTAGAAGCTAAATATTTATTTTTCACATATCCTGTTGTTCCATCAAATTCAATTTCAGACCAGGTTTTATTCTTACCAAGGACATTCACTTCTTCTTTCCATGTAAGATAGCCAAGCTTCTTGGATTTTGTCGATGCTTCCTTGTAAACCTTTGCTTTATCAACAATGACATAGCGGATCACTTTATGGACAGGTTCTTCTTCTGGTTCTTCAGGTTCAGTTGGATCCTCTGGCTGTTCAACATCTGATGTCGCATCATCTTCCGTCACAGGTGTACTCTCATATACTACTTCATCGATCTCTTCTGCTTTTACATCAACCATAGCAACACTAAAAACCATCGCAAAAATAATAACGAAAGCATTCAATGCTACGATTATTTTCTTAGTAAATATATTCATATCTGATTCTCCTTCAGTCATTTATTACATATTTGTTACATTTGTTTTACATTTCATATTATATCACTAAAAAAAGAGTGTGTCAAAAACTGACACACTCTAATTTTTTCGTCGATTGATCTTATAATGTAGCTAATAATTCTTCCATTAATTCTTTTGTAGCAAGGCCTTCAGAGAATGCTGTAGCACTACCCGTAGCAAGACCCATCTTTAATGCTTCTTCGTAGCTTCCATTCTTTAAGTAACCAGCAATGAATCCAGCTACCATGGAGTCACCAGCACCTACAGAGTTCTTAACTGTTCCTTTTGGTGGTTTAGATACGGATACTTCGCCGTTTTCATCAACTAAGATTGCACCATCACCAGCCATGGAGATTAATACGTTACGTGCTCCAAGATCCTGTAACTTTTTAGCGTATTCAATGATTTCATCATTGTTCTTTAATACTACACCAAACATTTCGCCTAATTCATGGTTGTTAGGTTTGATCACGAATGGGTGGTATTTTAATACGTTCATTAATAAGTCTTTTGTTGCATCTACAGCGATATGGATATCTTTATCCTGTAAACGAGCCATGATCTTTTCGTAGATATCTTCTGGAAGTGTATTTGGAATTGAACCAGCTAATACTAAGATATCACCATCTTCGATTTCATCTAATTTTGCATATAAAGCTTCTAATTCATCATCATGAATCATAGGTCCCTGTCCATTGATTTCACTTTCTTCCTGAGATTTGATTTTAACATTGATACGAGACATACCTTCTCTTAAAGTAATAAAATCAGATTCAACGCCCATTGCAGCAACGCCATCAGAAATTTCTTTTCCTGTGAAGCCTGCAATGAAGCCTAATGCTGTAGATTTGATACCAAGGTTATTTAATACCATGGATACATTGATTCCTTTACCACCATAATAAATGTCTTCCTGTGCAGTTCTGTTAACCATTCCTAATGTTAAGTTATCTACTTTTACAACATAGTCCAATGCTGGATTAAATGTAACTGTATAAATCATTTTGCCTCTCCTTTTTGATTATTCGACTTCAATCACTATTGTGTGTTCACGGTAAATCTTATCTGGCAATTTATCAGTAATGATGGTTGCATCTTCAATCTTGCCAAATGTTACTGATGAATTCACAGAAAATTTTGAGCTATCGGAAAGAACGTAAGCTTTGTATGATTTACTCATAGCTAATCGCTTAATTCTTGCCTCCTCAATATCCGGAGTAGAGTAGTCCGCATCTAAAGAAATGCCATTCACACCAAAGAACCCTTTGGAAAAATGGAAATCTTCAATGGAATGTTCAGCCTGGCTTCCAACAATCGCCTCTGTAATCTGTCTGATTCTTCCCCCTACTGTATATGTTTCAAATCCTCTTCTAACGAGCTTTGAAGCAATCTCCATGGAGTTTGTCATATAAATCGCATTGGTTTCTGTCAAATATGAAATCATACTGCCAGTTGTTGTACCAGCATCAATATATACAAAATCTTCAGGTTCAATCAAAGAAGCTGCATATCTGCCAATCATATCTTTCTTAGAAGAACGGATTCTTCGTCGAAGTTCTACCTGCTGTTCATGAGTTACACTATTTTGTAATTCTACATAAGTAGCGCCTCCATGAACTTTGTTAAGCTTTCCTTGTTTCGCTAACGTATTCAAATCTCTTCGAATCGTTGACTCTGAAGTATTTAATTCTTTGGTGAGATCAGCAACCGTTACTGCTTTTTTCTCATCCAAAGCTTTCAGAATATACTGATGTCTTTCTTGAGTGAGCATCTTATCTCTCCTTTTCTATAATATATCACATTCTCTTAGCATTTTCAAGCTTTTTCAGTCATTTTCGTGCATATTCGTGCATTTTATTTATCATATCGGTCATTAAATTCTAATACACTTCAGAAAACGCCATTAATCATTTCTATTTTAAACAAAAACATGCAAATTTACAACCATA
The DNA here is from genome assembly GCA_024403555.1 of Lachnospiraceae bacterium. GTDB lineage: Bacteria > Bacillota > Clostridia > Lachnospirales > Lachnospiraceae > Fimousia. The sequence continues at coordinate 31,578 of JAKSRP010000016.1, forward strand.
TCAAGCAAAAAACCTTCATTCCAATTGTCATTTTGCAATTAAATGCAGGTAAAACGCTTAAAAATGGGCAAAAAAAAACTCTTAAGAAACATTCTTAAGAGTTAAACGTGGGTTAGAGGATTCGAACCCCCGGCCTTTTGGTCCGTAGCCAAACGCTCTATCCAGCTGAGCTAAACGCAC
>JAKSRP010000017.1 GCA_024403555.1 Lachnospiraceae bacterium
ATTCCATATCGATTTCGAAGCCTGGTTCTACGAATGGGAAGAAACCGGAACGCATACGTACTGGCACGTCTGTACCGAATACTTTGCTTAAGATTGTTTTGATTAATACTTTACCGGATGTAAATGTGATGTCTTTGTCAACGATTAATGCTTCATACTGGAAGAATGCTCTTTCATGATGTGCATCTGTTGTTTCGTTACGATATACACGACCTGGATATACGAAACGGTAAGGTGGTTTATGTGTCTGCATATAACGTACAGAAGCACCAGTTAAATGTGGACGAAGGCAAAGCTTTTCATTTGCAGGGCCGTCATCATGTCCTTCTAACCAGTATGTATCCATACTTTCACGTGCAGGATGGTTTGGTGGGAAGTTTAAGTTATCGAAGCCGTAGAACTCGGATGTGATATCGTCTTCTTCGAAAATTTCAAATCCCATGGAACGGAATGCGTCATTTAAGTCGTAGCACATCTGTGTGATTGGGTGAAGCCCGCCGCCTGCAGGAAGGATTCCTGGTACGGAAACGTCGAAGTCTGCAGATACTTCAGATGCCTTTAACTTTAATTCCATTCTCTTTTCATCAACAAGTTCTGTTACCTGTTTTTTTGCAAGGTTTAATAATTTACCCATTTCAGGACGAAGAGATACGTCTAACTTTGGAATATCCTTCATCATCTGGCTTAATGTTCCCTGTTTTCCAACAAGTGCATTCTTAACTGTCTGAAGCTGGCTTTCGCTTGTTGTTTCAGCAATCTTTGCTTTTGCTTCAGCTAAGATACCATTAATTTTATCTTTCATTAAGATTCTCCTTCTTTCTTAATATATTTGCTATGTTGATTTGGTGTACCTACTTTCAAGACGGTGTTTTCTTTCGAAAACTTCCTAAAAATAAAAAAATGACCACATCCAACAAGGGACGAAGTCATCGCGGTACCACCCTAATTCCAGAACAATCCGACACCGGTTATCGCTTTGCTGTCTTTTTCTATCAACAGTTTCTTGTTTTAGGTCGTCGAAAATGGTTCTGACACTTAAGTTAAGCTTAACGCGCTTATCACGTTATTCCCTACTAGTCTTTCAGGAATACAACCTCGAGTGTGAAATTCAAGCAGTTATCTGAACATAAAAGGGCTTTCAGCCAGTGACCCTCTCTCTCTGAATGAAAATAAATGCTCTACTGTGCACCGTCATAGTCTTTTCTTATATTGATTCATAACATGGAATATTCTATAACATAAGTTAACTTCTTGTCAACCTCTCATTTTCTTGAGCTTTTGGGGTGTTTGTGTTAAAATTTGACTAACTATTTATATATGAAAGAGGCAAAACTATGATTAATCAGATCATTGCGGCCGTACAAGCAATCGCCTTAAAGATGCGTCAGGATCACATCACCGCATTTGCAGCCCAGGCGGCATTCTTTACGGTACTCGCAACTTTTCCATTTATCATGTTTATATTATATCTGACGAGATATTTGCCAATCAATCAGGCTGACATTTTACTTGCTTGTAAGGAATATTTGCCGGCTCAGTACAGTTCCTTCGTTATTTCGATCATTAACATGGTATTCGTACAGCAGTCCACCGCATTCTTATCCTTCAACTTAATTTCCCTTTTGTGGTCTGCATCAAAGGGAGTAGCTGCGATGATTGGCGGATTAAACTCCGTATACGAAATCGATGAGGACCGTAACTTCGTAATCATGCGTTTATTATCAAGTGTCTATCTGATGCTTTTTGCAGCAGGCCTCTTAATCTCCATGATCTTGCTGTTATTCGGTAATACGATGTTACTTTACTTATATTACTGGTTCCCATTTTTAGAAAGTATGAACCGTGTGTTCTTTATCGGACGTGTCATCATCTCGTTCACGATTTTTGTTTTCTTATTCCTGCTGATCTACCGCTTTTTACCTAGTCAGCGTATGCGTTTTCGTGAAGTTATTCCAGGAGCAATTTTTTCCGCTGTCGGCTGGATTGGAATCTCCTTCTTCTTCTCTTTATACTACGGAAACTTCACAACTGTACTGAATATGTATGGTAACCTGACCGGTTTGTTACTTGCTCTTATGTGGCTGTATTTCTGTATGATTTTGTTGTTTGTTGGCGGGGAGATTAATTATCACTTGTATCATAACGCATATTACTATTAGGCTTTATGAGCAGTAACTGCCCAATCAAAGATACAATAAGTACAGGCTATCGTTGATTACAGAAATAATTACGGATTGCTTTCTTCTCGAAAGATAATCAGAGAAAAGGATTAGTAAGACTCTGAGGTCGATTCATGTGATATAACTTGTTTTTTTCTGAATGAATACGACGCAAAAAAGCCCACCAGAGACATACACAGTTAAGTGTATGAATCTGGTGGGCTTATTCAGTCGTGTACATTCATTAAAAAAACAAGTTTAATGGATAAACATGAATCGACCTCATTCGTCTTACTTTCTTTTTCTCTGTTATCTTATGAGAGAAAGCAATCCATAATTATTTATTTTCGTAATCAACGATAGCCTGTACTTTTGCTCCAGATCTTCCATTAGGATCAAATGTGCAGCTTAAGTATTCTTTTACCATCATCTTAGCAACTTCGATACCGAGAACCTGGGATCCCATTGTGATGATGTTAGCGTGGTTAGATAATTCAGCTCTCTGAGCCTGGTAGATGTCATGTACACATGCTGCGTAAGCGCCTTTAACTTTGTTAGCTGCGATAGATACACCAATACCTGTACCACAAACTACGATACCTCTGTCACAAACACCAGCTGCTACTTCTTCAGCTACTTTGATTGCAGTGTTAGCGTAGATAGGATCGTCACTGCCGTAATCTACTACTTCATGTCCAAGACCTTTTACTGTTTCCATTAAGATCATTTTGTATTCTGTTGCGTTAGGGTCACATCCAAATGCGATTTTCATAGTTTCGTCCTCCTGATAAATGTTTTAAAATATATCTCTTTATGGCCAGATTATGCTTCTGGTCCGTAAATTCTGTCTGTAATTGTCTTTGCGATTTCTTCGATACGTCCTTTATCTACTGCAAGCTGTAATACAGAGTAACGATTTCTTACTGTGTATCCACCTACGATACTGTTGTAGAATAAGTCTCTTTCGATACCGATGTCTGTTGGAAGTACAGGAGCGCCAACCTTTGTAAGAAGATCGATACATTCTTCTTTTGTTGGAGCAAGTTCCATAGCAACATCAGGAATGTCATCTTTCATGATTTCGAAGATTTCAGCGATGATTGGTGTAGCAATACCTACTTTGATACCGTGTAATTCAGGGAATTTGTTTCTTGCGATGAAGTCCATTTCCCAGAAGTGGCTAAGCATATGTTCTGCACCGGAAGCTGGACGGGAAATTCCAACTAATGCCATTGTTACACCTGTTAAGTTTAATGCTTCGATTAATGCAAGGATTGCTTCGTCTTCACGTTTTGCAATACCTTCTACGTTTGCGATTAACTTATCTAAAGCTCTCTGAACTAATGTTACACAAGTTTCACAGCATTTATCGCCAGCGATTTCTCTTGCAAGGTACCAGTCAGCTAAAGCTGTTAATTTACCTAAGCAGTCACCAAAACCAGCGTGGATTAAGTGCATTGGAGCTTCTTTCATGATATCTGTATCACCTACTACAGCGTATGGAAGAGTAGCTACGAAGGAAATCTTTCTTCCTGCTTTAATAAGTGGAGCACCATCTGCTAAGTAACCGTCCATAGATGGAGCTGTACAAACGATGATATATGGGATACCTGTTCTTGCAGATACATATTTTGCTGTGTCATTTAATGTACCGGAACCAACGGATACGATTAATCCTGTATTTGGACGAAGTTCCATAAGCACGCGTCCTACAACACCTTCATCTGGAATTAAGATGCCGTCGCCTGTCTGGAATGTGTGGCTGTTTACATCAAATCCTGCTTCATCCATCATTTTTAATACACGGCTTCCTGCAGCGTCAAATGTGTGGTTGTCGCTGATCATTGTTACTGGCTGACCTTTAAATGGTTCTGCAAACTTTAATAAGTCTGGTAATACGCCTTTACCCATGGAGATATGCTTTACGTCAAATGTATGATGTTCTCCACAGCTACAGTCGAAACTTGTGCCTGCCATGTCATTGATGGCCATGTTTAAAATTTCATTCATAATAAGTTCTCCTCTTTTAAAATAAATAAATTATGTATATGTTAATTATGGTTATTAATAGCGGTTAACCATAATTTCAAACTTAGTTTTATAAGCCTGGGTCTTAATCTGTACATACTCAATGATTCGGTCATCGAGATCGTAGGTTACACAGGAACGAACACTGATTGGTTCTCCTTCTTTAATGCCTAGATGAATCGCTTCATATTCATCTGCCGGCTTCACTTCTAATACCTGCTTCATATTTTTGATGAATACACCCATCCTTTCGAAGGTATCATAAAGAGAAGTTTCAGAATAATCCTCTTTATAAATCTCCGGAAAATACTTCACAGGATGATAAGAATTGGTTAGATTGTGCAATTCCCCATCAATATAACGGAGTCGCTCTAGATGGAACACCATCTCTCCTTCTTCAATGTCAAGCTGCTGTGCAATAAATGCATCTGCTTTTTCCATATTCTGAAAGAGTACCTTGGAGTTTGTCTTTTTCCCTTGCAGACGAATATCATTATAAAAACCAATAACCTTATTCGTTTCATGCGCAATATGAGTCTTTTCTCCAACAAAAAATGTTCCTTTTCCCTGAAGTCTGACGATTTTCCCGTCTTCTTCTAAGAGATCCACCGCCTTGCGAATGGTTGGGCGGCTTGTATGAAACACCTCACAGAGTTCACGTTCTCCTGGGAGCGGAGAATAATAGTCTAGATGTCCATACTTATCTAATAATTCTTCACTTAATCTTACATAGAGTGGTTTCTTGCCTGGCATTTTAAAGTCCCCCTTTATGGTACATAGTATACCACTGGTAAACTTATAGTGTCAAGAGTATTTTTTACCACTGGTAAACATTTTTCAAATAATTGATTAATAGAACAACATCCTATAAAATGAAAAAGAAGAAAATAGGAGGATGAGCATTTTGAAAAAAGAAATTGTACTTTTACAGGAGGAAATGGACAAGGAAAACATCGATTTTTACCTGGTTCCAACCTCCGATGATCATAATTCAGAATACGTAAGCGACTATTTTAAATGTCGTGAATATTTATCCGGTTTTACTGGATCTGCCGGCACATTGCTTGTATCAAAAGACGCAGCCTGGTTATGGACCGACGGCCGTTACTATCTTCAGGCAGCAAAAGAGCTTGAAGGATCCGGAATTACTCTTATGAAAGATGGTACCGCCGGTGTTTTATCAATCCCGGATTTTCTTGCAAAAGAGATGGGCGAAAACACCACTTTGGCCTTTAATGGAAAGCTTTACAGCACTGCTTTTTGTATGGGACTTCGAAGAAAATTAGCTGGCAAAAATCGTCGAATGAAAATAGACATTGATTTAGTGCATAAAATTTGGACTGACGCTCCAAAACGCTCCTGCAAGACCATTTACCCCTTCGAGGCAAAATACGCCGGCACACCCGTTCATGAAAAGCTAACTAGCTACCGTGAATACTTAAAAAAACACAATGCCGACTGCCAGGTGTTAAATGGACTTACCGACATTGCATGGTTATTTAACCTTCGTGGTCATGACGTAGCATGCACACCGGTATTTCTCGCCTATGCCTATATCGATTTAGATACAGCGATTTTATTTCTTCAAAAAGAGGCGGTCAGTGAAGAAACAGCAACTTACTTAGAAGAAGCAAGCATTGAAGTCAAGGATTACGATTCTTTCTACAAATTTTTAGGTTCACTGACAGGCAAGAAGATTTTGATGGATCAGTCCGATTTAAACTTTTATGGCTATCAGTCACTAAATAGAGAACTTAGACAAATCCCTGGTCAAAAATATACCACCCAGGCCAAAATCATAAAAAATGACACAGAAATTTCAAATACAAAAGCGTGTCATTTAAGAGACGCTGTTTACATGACAAAATTCATGTATTGGTTAAAGCATGAAATTAAAAAACGTAATCTCACGGAAATCGAGGTAGCTGATTATATCGACAAACTTCGATTAAGTGATAAGCTTGCGCTTGATTTAAGCTTCGAAACAATCTCTGCTTACGGTGCGAATGCTGCCATCGTCCACTACACAGCTACCGAAGAGTCAAATGCGATCATCGAACCAAAAGGGCTCCTTCTAGTTGATTCCGGTGGACACTATCTTGATGGAACAACCGACATTACAAGAACATTTGCCATGGGGCCACTCTCAGACAAAGAGCGAACCATGTTTACCACCGTTCTTCGTTCCATGCTTCATTTAGCAAATGCGAAGTTTTTAGCGGGATGTCGTGGCAGTAACTTAGACTGTCTTGCAAGAGAGCCAATGTGGGAGATGGGCATTGATTTCAGGCATGGCACCGGACATGGGGTCGGACATGTGTTAAGTGTTCATGAAGGTCCGAATAATTTCCGATATCGTGTAACAAAGGCGAATTTAGATGCCATTTTGATGCCCGGCATGATTACGACCGATGAGCCTGGCATATACTTAGATCATCAGTTTGGGATCCGTATAGAGAATGAACTTCTTTGTACGAAATGGAAACAGAATGAATATGGAGCTTTCTTAAAATTTGATTATCTCACATATGTTCCAATCGATTTAGATGCCATCGACATCGATTTGCTCTCCGAACAGGAAAAAATGTGGTTAAACGACTATCACAGTTCTGTTTACGACAAAATACATCCATTTCTTACAATCGAAGAACAGGAATGGCTGCGAAAATATACTCGAGCGATTTAAAAATCGTAACATTTGTTACGTTTTGTGTGGTAATTATGATATAAAAAAGAGAATAATGTGACCAATTTCCCAGTTTCATTGTATTTAAAACAAAATTCCTTTACACTTTTATTATCTAAACTGGCTAATAATAAAAAGGTGATTTTATGAGCAGACTAATCGATGAAAATTTAATGATCGAAATAGCAAAACTTTATTATGAAAATAATTTGACGCAGGCGCAAATTGCCACGAAATTAAGCATCAGCCGTTCCCTTATTTCTAAAACACAAAAAAAAAAAAAAAATATGGGGATTGTTGAAGTAATCATTCATTCTGAGGTCATTCGTCCACACAAAGATTTAGAAGATCTTTTAAAGCAGCTTCTTGGTATGCGTCATGTTCGCATTTGTGATATCCCTGTTTCTGGAGAAATCGAGAATGCACTGGCACAGGAAGCGAACACTTTGTTAAAGCCAAGGCTTTCTTCTGCAAAAACAGTTGTTGTATGTGGTGGACAGACCATCCGCGCCATGGCTAATAGTTTTTCATCGGAGCTTGAGTATCCAAATCTGACTTTTGTCCCTGCATCAGGAGGCTTAGGCGAATGCTTCTGGGATAGCGATCCAAATCATCATGTGGCAACATTTGCTTCAAAATGCGGTGCTCAGCAAGCACAGCTTTACGCTCCGGTTTTTGTGGACAGCGTGGAAGCAAAAGAAATCCTTACGAGACAGTATTTTCTGAAAAATGTTTTAGAACGTGCAAAACAGGCAGATATCGCTTTGGTTGGAATTGGAAAGCCTTTCTCTGCGGTTGCCCTTTTAGAACATCAGCCACCAAATATTTTAGAAGATTTGACACAAAAGAAGGCTCAGATTTGTGGCGATATAAACTTTAACTGTTTTGATAACGACGGGAACACACTTGCCTGCCGCTGGAATCAGCAGATCATCGGTCTCTCTCTTGAAGAAATAAAAAATATTCCGACGGTAATATGTATCGCCAGTGGTACAGACAAAATTGTTCCAATTATCACCGGCGCAAAGAATCATTTTTTCAATTCATTAGTCATTGACCTTACTCTTGCAAAGAAATTGTATCATTATTATTATAAAAAACCATTTTAATAACATAAAATTCAAGGGGAAAAGCATGAAAACAAAAGGTATTAGAATGTATGCAGCGAAAGATATTCGTTTAGAAGAATTTGAACTTCCTGCAATCAAAGACGATGAAATCTTAGTAAAAATCATCTGTGACAGTATCTGTATGTCCACATTAAAATGTGTCAACCAGGGCGAGAAACACAAACGTGTACCGAATGGAATCGCAGAAGCTCCAGTTATTATCGGACACGAATTCGCTGGCGACATTATTGAAGTAGGTGCAAAGTGGGCAGACCAGTTTAAACCAGGCGAAAAATTCGCACAGCAGCCACAGATTCCTTATCAGTTAGATACACCTGGATACTCTTATCAGTACTACGGCGGAGATACTCAGTATGCGATCATCCCAAATGAAATCATTGAAAAGGGCTGCATCATGCATAATGATGGTTCTTATTTTGAAGCTTCCATCGCAGAACCCGTAGCCTGCTGTGTATCCGGTTTCCATAAGATGTTCCATTCCATCCCAGAATCCTACGAACTTACACACGGCAACAAGCCTGATGGAAACTTAATCATCATGGGTGGATGCGGACCAATGGGTCTCGCCGCTATCAGCTATGCTTTATGCACAGAAAATAAACCAAAACGTGTTGTTGTAACAGAAATCAACGATGAAAGACTTGCTCGTGCTGCTCAGGTAATCCCTGTTTCTGATGCTGCAAAAAATGGCATTGAACTTCTTTATGTAAATACTGCAAAAATGGAAGACGAAGTAGCTGGATTAATTGAATTAACACAGGGTCACGGATACGACGATGTATTCGTATTTGCTCCTGTTCGTGCTATGGCAGAAGTTGGAGATAAAATTTTAGCAGACGATGGCTGCCTTAATATCTTTGCAGGTCCAGCCGATACTCAGTTTTCTGGTATGGTAAACTTATATAACGTCCATTACTCCAACCATCATTATGTTGGATGCTCAGGAAGCTTAATTTCCGACTTACAGGAAGTTGTTGAAAAATCTGCAAAAGGTTTAATGAAACCAGCGGTAATGATTACTCACATCGGTGGCCTTGATGCCGTTATCGACACAACATTAAATCTCCCACAGATTCCTGGCGGTAAAAAATTAATCTATAATCAGATTGAGATGCCACTTACTGCAATTGATGATTTTGCAAAGCTTGGAGAAACAGATCCATTCTTCAAAGAATTAGCAGATTCCTGTGAAGCACACAATGGTTTATGGAATGCAGAAGCGGAAAATATTTTATTAAAACATTATGGGATTAAATAATACCCTAATATAATCACTCCTAAATGAATTCCTAAACAAAAAGAACTCCGATTAATATCGGAGTTCTTTTTTATTATTAAAATTCTTTTTATTCTTCAGATTTACCATTCGAAAACCACTTATTGTAGATTTCCTGATAAATACCATCCAAATCAATCTGCTTCATGCCTACATTAAATTCATCTTCATAGGCAAAGTCTTTGTTACACATAATCGCATAATTCGACTGAGTAGTATAAAGATTCGTTTCAACACTCACAATCGTGCTGTCTGGATGTTTTTCCATATAATAATCATAGCTTGTTGAATCAAGCACCGCCGCATCTACTTTTCCTTTTTCTAAGGCTTTAAAAACAGCGCTCAGATTATCATAATACTTAATCTTATTATTAAACTTTTTCAAATTGTCCTTTACATATTCTGCAGAAGAAGTACCTCTTTCTGCACCCAACTTCATATGCAAAATGTCTTTTCTGCTTTCTGCAGTAACACCTTTTGCAACTACTAAAGTCATGGAGTTTTCAAAATATGTATCGGTAAATAAAAACTGTTCCACTCTCTTATTGGTCATGGAAATACCGGCGATACCACAATCAAGCTTTCCTGAAGCCACATCCTTCTCAATATCTTTCATCTGTTCAACAACTAAATCATAGTCAAAGCCAAGATAAATGCTTAGTGCCTCGATATAATCAATGTCAAAGCCTTTCATCTGACCAGATGAATTCATATAAGTAAATGGAGCGAAATCAGGAGAAACTCCAATCTTTAAGGTTACCCCTTTCATGGATTCCTGTGTTTCAATACCAATAATTTCTTTCGGCAGTTCTTCTTTCTCTTCCTGTGCCTGCTGATTCAGAAAATTCTTACATCCTGTCAGACTAACCACAAGGATTACTGCCAGAAAAAGAGCAAAGATCTTTCTTTTCATTATTATCTTCTACGATTCTTTAAAAAGTCTGGAATTTCAATTACATCTTCTTTGTAAGAAGCATTGGAAAATGTCTTTCCATCAGCTGGTGCTGGTGTTGGAGCTTCTTCTACTGGTGCAGCCACTTCTTCAACAACTGGTGCTGGTGCTGGTTCTTCCTTTTTTGGAGGAACTGTTTCAGAGCGAACACCTGTAGCGATTAATGTGATGCTGATTTCATCATCTGCAACATCACTTTCAACATTACCAAAGATAATATTAGCGCCTTCGCCTGCAGCTTCTGTTAAGTAGTTGATTGCTTCGTATACTTCCTGGATACCAATGTCACCGGAGAAGTTAACGATAATATCGGAAGCACCTTCTACTGTTGTTTCTAATAATGGACTTTCCATAGCTTCTTTGATCGCGTAGATTGCTCTGTCATCGCGATCAGCTTCGCCATGTCCAATACCGATATGAGCGATACCCTTATCTCTCATAACTGTCTGTACATCGGCAAAGTCAAGGTTAATGAGACCTGGTCTGTAAATAAGGTCTGTGATACCCTGTACACCCTGCTGTAAAACTTCATCTGCTTTCTTTAAAGCTACAGGAATAGAAGTTTTCTTATCGCAGATCTGTAATAATTTATCGTTAGGGATTACGATTAATGTATCAACATTAGCCTGTAATCTTTCGATTCCGCTTTCAGCATTCTTCATACGTGGTCTGCCTTCAAACATGAATGGTTTTGTAACAACACCAACTGTTAAAATGCCCATGGATTTTGTAATTTCAGCAACAACTGGAGCTGCACCTGTACCAGTTCCACCGCCCATACCACAAGTTACGAATACCATATCTGCATCCTTAACTAATTCTGTGATTTCTTCACGGTTTTCTTCGATTGCCTGCATACCGATTTCAGGTTTAGCGCCTGCGCCAAGACCTTTTGTAAGCTTTTCACCAATCTGAACTTTTGTTGCTGCTCTACAAGAGCTTAATGCCTGTTTATCTGTATTGATTCCTACTAAATCAACGCCTTCGATCTGTTCATCGATCATACGGTTAACTGCATTATTACCAGCTCCACCGACACCGATTACAAGAATCTTAGCCTGAGTTTTATCATCATTATTTATATTAATTTCTACCACTTTTCATGTCCTCCTAGTCTCATTAATCCCAATATACCTAATATATATTTTATAATATTTGTCTATAATTCACAACTATTTTTTCTTAAATGTAATGACTTTTGCATCCTCTGTATATTCACTTAAATTAAGGATTCCTCTTTGTCCTTCTAAGCTGTTAAGTACATTTGGAAGAACAGAAAGTTTTGCATCTAAGTTCACTGGTTCGCCTAGATCAATCGTAATCTGACCACGCACTAAACGCACCGAATCATCGGAACGGAACACAATTTCGTTAATGGTTAACTCGTTTTTTGTGATCAATGTTGTAATTTTTACAATCTGTGCTAAACGCTCTTTATCTTTTACCTTTAACGTCTTTCCAATCACGATATGATCATATTTAAGCCCGGTAACAAGCGGAACTTCCTCAAGCCTCTTGTCCATAACCTCTAAGGCTTTTCCCTTCTTGTCGAAGTAGATGTACTTACGGGCATATTTGATGCAGCCTGCACGAAGCGAATCGTGAACCTTGACGGTAATCGTATTCCTGTTTTCTATCTGAATATCAATTTTGTCCACAAAAGGCATTGTCTCAATAGGAGAAATTCGGTTTTTGATCATCAGAAAAACACTGTTATTGATATAATGATCTTTTTTCAACGCATTGATGATCTGCTGATCCGTATAGTAAGCAGTCCCTTTTACATTGATCTTTTCGATTGGACAAAAATATGAAATTCCACCAATAAGAATCGCCAGAAAAAGAACAAGAATCACAAACAGCCTGCGAAGCTTATGTCCCTTTTTCGGTTCCTTTTTCTTAGGTTTACTCTGATTTTCTGCATTCTCAGTTATTTCTTCTTTTTCTTCTAATTGAACAATTTCCTCTTCTGCTTTTGGCTGAGGAAACTCAATAATGTTATCTACATTTTTCTCACTCATATCATTTCCTCTAAGCTTCCTGCTTCTTTACACCAATCAGCCTTGATACTGCAAGTACAAGTCCTAATTCTATACAAAGTGCCAGCATAGAAGAGCCCCCGTAGCTTACAAACGGAAGTGTCATACCTGTATTAGGAAAAAAGTTCGTGCATACACCGATGTGGAACAACACCTGAATGCTAACATGAACTGCAACGCCAATGCAAAGCAAAGAAGCAAATAAATCAGGTGCATTAACTGCAATTCGAATAATTCTCCAAATTAAAATCACATAGACTGCAAGTAAGGCAATTGCACCAAAAACACCAAGTTCTTCACAGATTACAGAGAAGATTGTATCATTGTAAGCTTCTGAAAGCCCTAATTTTGCCATTCCCTGTCCAAATCCTTTGCCAAAGAATCCTCCGGTTGCAATGGAGTACATGGAGTATCGGATCTGACGGCCTAAATCCCCTGCTGCAAATGGATCCATCCAGATTTTAAATCGACCAATTCGATAGCCTGTATCACTAGAACCAAATATTTTGTGAAGGAACATATAAATCCCAAAAACCGGAATTGTTCCTAATGCCGTAAAAATTAATTGAAAAGGAACTTCACTAATTGTAAAAAGCATAACTGCAACAATTGCAATAATTACAAGGGAAGTACTTAAGTCATTAAAATATACTGCCATAATAATTGGAATAGCAGAGATTGTGCAAAGCAGACTAGGAAGCAGCTTATTTAACTGGTGGGAACGAGTACTCAGCACATATGCCATGGCGATAATGGTAAAAATCTTGGCAAATTCTGATGGCTGAATACTGACACCAAAAATTCTGAACCATCTAGATGCCCCATTGACCGCTTTATCAAGCAAGAATACGAAGAGACAGGAACCGGCCCCTATGATCCAGCTGGCCATCCAGACTCTCTTCTTATTGAGCACCTTATAATCTATTATTAATGACAGCACAGTGATAATACCAAATCCCCCAACCGCAAAAAGCATCTGTTTTTTCAAAAAGCTGGTATTATGAGCATAAAGAGATGCACTGTAAACCATAACAACACCAATAGCCATAAGAATACCGATGCAAAACAGGAGTGGGTAATCATAATAATCCCCAATTGTAATTCTCTTGCCTAACAATGCCTTTAACGCAGATGGTTTGTTTATTAAATTAGCCTTATTCTTCTGCTTCTTTCTCACAAAATATCCCCTTTATTACTGTTCTAATTTATGAACAAAGTCCTTAAACATATCCCCACGAACTTCATAGTTTTTAAACATGCCCCAGCTTGCACATGCTGGAGATAAGAGACATGCATCGCCTGCCTCACCATTATTTGCAGCATATAATACTGCTTCTTCTAAGGAATCCACCATTACGATGTCTTCAAAACCATGAGCCTTTGCACATTCTGCAATCTTTTCTGCAGTCTGGCCAAGAAGAAGTAATTTCTTTACTTTTCCGTCAAAGCTTTCAATCCATTCGTCATAAGTAGATTTTTTATCATAACCTCCACCAATTAAATATGTTGGACGGTTCATAGCCTGAATTCCTTTAATTGCTGCATCCGGATTGGTTCCTTTAGAGTCATTGTAATAAGCGATACCATTCACTTCTGCAACATATTCAATACGATGTGCAACACCCTGGAATTTGCGCACACCTTCTAAAATCTTTTCTTCGCTGATGCCCATGAAATAGGAAATAGCGATTGCTGCAAGGATGTTCTCGTGGTTGTGGCCACCTAATAAGTTAATATCATCCATTGTACAGATTACCTTTGTTTCCCCCTTCCAGGAAATCACAAAGTTATCACCATCTAAATAAGCACCTTCTGGAAGCTTTTCAAGACGGGAGAAGAACACTGGAGTCGCCTTGATACGTTCTGCCATTGCTCTTGTTGTAGGATCATCATAATTTAATACACAGAAGTCCTCTTCTGTCTGATTCATAGCGATTTTGAGCTTTGTATCTGCATAGCATTCCACTGTGCCGTGACGGTCTAAATGGTCTGGTGTAATATTAAGAACTGCACTTACTTTCGGACGGAATGCATCAATGGTTTCTAACTGGAAACTGGAAATTTCCGCTACGATCATGCTGCTTTCTTTTGTATCAAGTGCAACATTTGTATATGGAATACCAATATTACCAACAACAAAAGTGGATGGATTTTCACAGGCAACAATTTCCCCTGTTAAAGCAGTTGTGGTTGTTTTTCCATTCGTTCCGGTAATTGCTGCAATTTCTCCCTTGGAAAAATAATAAGCAAGCTCAATTTCACTCCATACTGGTTTTCCTGCTGCACTGAATTTCTGTACAAAAGGTGCATTCACAGAAATACCAGGGCTTAAAACCATAAGATCAGAGCTGTTGATAAGTTCATCACTAAAATCACCTAAAACCACGTCTACCGGACGTTCTACACGTCCCTTTACTTCTTCTTTATCTAAATTAGTATTGCCATCATATAATGTTGTTTTTACATCACAGGCTGTCAGTAAATTCGCTGCTCCGATTCCACTGATACCAGTACCTGCGACAACTACGTTCATTTCTTTTAAATTCATGATTATTCTCCTTTGACACTTACGTCTTTATACAGCGATTACACCAATGAGGCATAAAAGTGCAGTAACGATGGAAAAGATTGCAACAACCTTTGTTTCTGGCCATCCACCAAGCTCAAAATGGTGATGGATTGGAGCCATACGAAATACTCGTTTTCCACCGGAAATTTTAAAATATCCAACCTGAATAATGACAGAAATTACTTCAATTAAGTAAATAAATGCCACAATCGGAATAAATAAAGGCAACTGTAATACGATTGCTGTAGAAGCCACAAAACCACCTAAAGCAAGAGATCCAGTATCACCCATAAATACTTTTGCAGGGTTTACGTTGTAGCAGAGGAATGCTAAAAGAGCACCCACAGTCGCACCACAGACAGGATCAATACCTGCTCCGGTAATTACTGCAACAACAGTAAAGAATAATGCGATGAGAACAGTAACGCTTGATGCAAGTCCGTCAAGACCATCTGTAAAGTTTGCACCATTGACTGTTCCAAGAATAATAAAGAATAAAGCTGGTACATATAACAGACCAAACTCTAAATATTTTCCACCGGAAAATGGAATTAACATCGTTGTGTCAAGTCCGGAAACCTTCAATACATATGCTGCAAAAACTGCGCAGATAATCATCTGGCCAAGAAGCTTCTGCCATGCACGAAGGCCTAAATTTCTCTTCATAACAACTTTAATATAGTCATCCACAAATCCTACGATACCAAAACCAATCGTTACAATAAGGATTGGAATTACATTTGGATATTTCCATGCAAAGATTAAGGATCCGACTAAAATACCAAAGATAATTAATACACCACCCATTGTTGGTGTACCAGTCTTTTTCTTGTGGGATTCAGGACCTTCGTCACGAATAAACTGTCCGAATTTTAATTTGTGAAGATAATTAATGACTGGTTTTCCTAAAACAAAACAGATTACAAATGTAATCAACGCAGAAATCACTGCTGTATTAAAAATATTCATGCTAATCATAATAACACCTCTCTGAATTTGATAAAAATATTATATCGTTCAAAACCCTATCTTAGCATATTTTTTATCATCTGCAAAGATAGGGCTTTCATTCTTAATATAAAAACAGTATTTATTAATCTGCTTTATGCATATAATCTAAAGAATCTTTGATAATATCTCGTACAGCACCTACTGCAAGACCTGTATTTGACTGACCACCTCTCTGAAGTTCGTCGATGGTCATGTATACCATAATTTCTGGATTTTCATCATCTGCAAACCCAATGAAAGATACCAGACGTTTGCCGGTTCCACGAGGAAGTTTTTCGGCTGTACCGGTCTTACCTGCAATATCATAAACTCGAATATTGGCACGTCTCGCTGTACCGCTTGTAACAGTCTCTCGCATGTAAGTTTTTAACTTATCACTTGTTTCTTTTGAAACTGTCTTCTTCATCAGCGTTTTTTCTACATTCACTTCCACATTGCCATCTTCATCAAGCACCTGCTTTACAATGTGCGGCTGATAATAATTGCCACCATTGATCAAAGAACAAAATGCAGATCCTAACTGAATCATGGTACACTGGAAACTCTGACCGAAGGAGCTGGTTGCTAAATCCACATCTGCCATATTTTCATCATGAAGTACGTTCGATGCGCTTGCTTCCCCCGGAAGATCAATACCGGTAAGTGAACCAAAACCGAATGCCCGCTGATATTTTGCAAATGCTTTTGCACCCGTTGCTTCTGCAATATCCATCATTGCCACGTTACAGGACATCGCAATGGTTGTAGATAACGGAATGGTTCCATGATAATGGGAACATCCGATTCTCGATCCTCCTACGGTTTTCGATCCGGTACACTTATACTTTGCAGTCTCATCGATGCTTCCATTTTCTAAGGCCATTGCAACATTAAACGGTTTAAAGGTAGAACCTGGTTCATACGTGGAGCTTATTACATAATTATTCCAAATCGTATTATAAGCTTCCGTTTTCTTTTCCGCCTCTGTCATCTTTTTCAGCTTTTTCTTTGGAATATAATAGGATAAGTTCTTATCGATATCGTCAAGATCGTAATAATTGCTTAAGTTTTCATCATCCATCGGTTTGTTTGGATCAAAGGTTTTGGAGTTGGCCATTGCAAGCACTTCTCCATTGTTTGGATTCATAACAAGTACCGAAGTATTCTTACTTCCATAGTCATCCTGAATTCGTTCTAAATACTTTTCAGCAATCTTCTGAATATTGACATCCACCGTTGTCACTACATTCTGACCATGGACTGGTTCGGTAATGGAGCTGTCATACTCACCCTTTTCATTCAGATAAGTAAATCTTCGTCCTTCTTTTCCCATCAGATAGTTTTTATATTGCTGTTCAATACCACCAACCGATGTAAAATCGTCCGTTGTATAACCAAGCAAATGGCACGCGGTACGATTATACGGATAGGTTCTTTCGTATGACTCTTCTAAATAAACACCTTCAATTTTTTTATATTGTTTTTTTAGTTCTGTTTTGCCTGTCTTCTTGTTTTTAACTTTTACTTCTTTTACAAATACTCTTTCCTTCTCAAGATAATCCTTCATCTCCTGTGCTTCTTCTTCAGTAAGCATTCGGTTCGTTACATAAGGATAGTACTGAGAATTCTTCTGAGTTTTTAAAATTGCCAATAACTCTGGTTCCGGAACACCCAAGAACTGATCAAGGCACTTTGCCACTTCATTTCGGTTTTCGTAACTTAGTGGTTCCCCTTTAGAATTTAATAAACCGATGATATTTTTCGGTTCAAGCACTACTCGATAAAGCTTTCGGCTTCCTGCTAAAACATTCCCATTGGTATCGTAAATATTACCCGGTTTAAAGGAAATAGGTGTACTTGTATAACCCTGACTTGATAGCACCATCTCTTCATAAGAATGAGAACGGAACAGGACAAGAAAACCCATCTTTCCAACAATCGCTAATAAAATAATGGAAAACACTGCGAAAACAATCATCAACCTGGCAAACATCCTGTTATTGAGTTTTGTATATGGTCGAATTCTACGTCTTTTTTTCACAATATGCTCCAATCTAATCCGGAATAGAACTGTATTGTCTTACATAGTCCTTTTTTTCGCTTCCGTATTTGATGATATGAGCTTTGTCTGGAGTTTTCATACCATATCGTTTTACGGCAATTTTCTTGATTTTTGCAAGGTTTGTTGCTTCTGTGATGCTTGCTTTTAATTCATCATTTTCAGCAATCATCTCACTTACTTCCGTTTTTAAGAGCGCATTCGCTCTTCTCTGCTTATAATTTGCATTGCCAATGGAAAGGTAACAAATGCATAATACAGCAATTGCTAAAATTGCCACGCCCATACGGATATGGTCTCTCATAGAATGAGTCTGTGCCACAGGCTGTGGTGCATGCGTTCTTGTCTTTACTTTCTTTGGCTGAGTTTTTCGTTCTGGAGCTAAAACACGTGCATTATTACCGATAATGGCTTTCGTGTCTACTTTTTTATCTCCATACATAATTTCGTATCTTTCCTGTGTTGTCATCTAGCTGCTCCCCCTCTATCTAATACGTTCAAACACACGTAATTTTGCGCTTTTTGATCTCGAATTTTCTTCTAATTCCTTTGCGGAAGGAAGAATTGGTTTTCTTGTGATTACTTTTCCCTTGGATTTTCTGCCACAGGTACAAACCGGAAAGTTCGGTGGGCATATACAAGGATTTTCATTTCGTTTATAAATAGACTTCACGATACGGTCTTCTAAAGAATGAAATGTGATGATGCAGATTCTTCCCCCATCGTCTAAAAGATCGATCATCGTATCAAGTGTATCGTTTAGTACTTCTAATTCTCTGTTTAGCTCGATTCGAATAGCCTGAAAAGTCTTTTTCGCAGGATGTCCGCCTTTTGCTCTGATTTTCTTTGGAATCGCACGATCAATGACTTCAATCAGCTGTCCGGTTGTTTCAATCGGTCCATTCTTTCGCTCTAACACAATGTGCTTTGCGATATTTTTTGCAAATTTATCTTCTCCGTAATCTCGAATCATACGGAACAGTTCCATCTCAGAGTAATCATTCACAATATCTCTTGCAGTCTTTGCCTGGCGCTGATCCATCCTCATATCAAGAGGCACATCCTCGCGGTAAGTGAATCCTCTGTCCTTATTATCAAGCTGATAGGAGGATACCCCCAGATCTAATACAATGCCATCCACACGGTCAATGTCTAACTCTGCAAGAACAGATTTCATATTCTCGTAATTGCTTCGGACAATCGTCACTTTATCGCCAAATTCTGCAAGTCTCTTTGTCGCAGTCTCAATTGCTGCAGCATCCTGATCAATGCCGACAAATCGTCCGCCGTCTCCAAGTCTTTTGCATACTTCGTAAGCATGTCCCGCACCTCCGGTTGTTCCATCCGTATAAGTGCCATCCGCTTTTACATTCAGATATTCAATTGTCTCATCAAGTAATACGGAATAATGCTTAAATTCCATGGCAAATGTTCCTTTCGTCTCTAAAATATATATCCTTTTTCTAATAAATCTAATGCAATGTCATCCATATCTTCAAATGCATTGATTTCATCCCAGCGTTCCTTGCTCCAGATTTCGGCTTTGTCAATATTCCAGGAAATGATTACTTCTTTCTTTAACTTTGCGTAATCTCTTAATGTCTGTGGTATTAAAAATCTTCCCTGTTTATCTACTTCACAAGGTGTTGATCCCGATGTGAAGAATCGCACATAGCGTCTTGCTTTTGGATCAGCAATCGGAAGTTTTTTAAGATTTCCCTGAAATTCCTTCCATTCTTCTTCCGGATGCGCATATATACATCCATCAAGTCCTCTTGTAATTGTGAAATTCTCACCGAGCTGTTCTCGTATTTTTGCAGGGATAATCAGTCTGCCCTTGCTGTCAATATTGTGTTTATATTCACTCATTTGAAAGACCTCTTCCCCTTTCACCACAATTACGGTTAAATGATGGCGCAAAATGGCACAATCTACCACTAGTTACGTTTTCATTTTAAAGGAATGTCAAAAATATTTCAAGGGGAAACGGGGTAAAAAGTGCAATATTTTACCATGTTTGTGGAGGACGATAAAAAAGTATGCTTCGCACCTGCGATATTTCTTTGTGTATCAAAAAAAGCCACCCGGCATGCCGGATGGCTTTTTGTAAAATCACTATTAATTTTTTTCTTTTCTGGTTACATAAGCAAAGAGCATTGCTCCTACTACCACTAAAATGGCCGCTAACAACTGAGAAACTCTAAGAGAAGTATTTGCAATATAAAGTGAATCGGTGCGGAGTCCTTCAATCAAAAATCTGCCTACGCCGTATCCCATCAGATAAATGGCAAACATCTGCCCGTCTGCACTCTTTCGATAGCGGAAAAAGAGAATCAGAAATAAGAGAATCCCAAGATTCCATAGTCCTTCATATAAAAAGGTTGGATGCACCTGAATAAACTGTTGATTTCCAATCGTAACAAGATGTTCAAACACGCCGGATGCATGTAAATCCGCAATCGTTCCATAATTAAAATAATCAACCGGAAGCTGCATCGCAAGAATGCCGTCTGTAAATCCACCAAAGGCTTCTCTATTAAAGAAGTTTCCCCAACGGCCTAAAATCTGGCCTAATAATAAGCCAATAATAAGCGTATCCGCCATGAGAAGCATTTTCTGCTTTCGCACTTTTGCAAAAATAATCATAATCAAAATGCCCGTCAATACTCCTCCGTAAATGGCAAGGCCACCATTCCTGATTGCCAGCAACTCATTCAGATGATTCTTATAATATCCCCAGGAGAATATAATATAGTAAAGTCTTGCCCCTAAAATAACCGGGATGGTCATGACCAGAAGAAAATCCAGATATAGTTCCGGATCCTGCCCGGTGCGTTTTGCTTCAGATTGAACAATCAATAGTCCGAGCATAAACCCAAGCGCAATTAAAACACCATAAAATTTGATTTCAAATCCAAACACATGAAACCCTGATGGAACCGAGTTTAAGACAATATTCAGATTTGGAAATCTGATCTGATCTATATTCATATACTTATCCTTCTTTCGTTTTTTTAACCTGAATTTCATTTTACATTCTAGCATTTTTCTTGTCAATTGCAGTCGATTTATGATACACTAGAACGTACGTAAGTTTTGAAATCAGATAAACGAACATTTTCGTTTTGCAGTTTTATATAGAAAGGATTTTGAATATGAAATTAGGAATCGTAGGTTTACCAAATGTAGGTAAGAGTACTTTATTTAATTCCCTTACAAAAGCCGGTGCAGAATCTGCTAACTACCCATTCTGCACGATCGATCCAAACGTAGGAATCGTAACTGTTCCGGATGAACGTCTCAACAAATTAGATGAGATGTACAATTCCAAAAAAGTGGTTCCTGCAGTAATTGAATTCGTTGACATCGCAGGTCTTGTTAAGGGTGCATCCAAAGGAGAAGGTCTTGGAAACCAGTTCCTCTCTAACATCCGTGAAGTAGATGCTATCGTTCATGTTGTTCGTTGTTTTGAAAATGAAAACATCGTTCACGTTGATGGTTCCATCAATCCTCTTCGCGACATCGAAACAATCAACTTCGAATTAATCTTCTCTGATATTGAATTATTAGAAAGACGTATCGCAAAATCTTCTCGTGGTGCAAAGAACAACAAAGCACTTGCTAAGGAAGTTGCATTCTTAAATGAAGTAAAAGCTCATCTTGAAGATGGCAAATTAGCAAAAACATTTGACGTGGATGATGAAGATTTACAGATCATTTTAGACTCCTGCAACTTACTCACAACGAAACCAGTCATCTTCGCAGCAAATGTTGACGAAGACAATTTAGAAGACGATGGCGAATCTAATCCATTCGTTGGCGAAGTTCGTGAATATGCAAAAGAAATGGATGCAGAAGTATTCTGCGTATGTGCTCAGATCGAACAGGAAATTTCTGAATTAGATGACGAAGAAAAGAAAGAATTCTTAGCAGACATGGGTCTTGAAGAATCCGGTCTCGAAAAATTAATCCGCGCAAGCTACTCCTTACTTGGTTTAATGAGCTTTTTAACAGCCGGCGAACCAGAAGTTCGTGCATGGACCATCAAAAAAGGAACAAAAGCACCTCAGGCAGCTGGTAAGATCCACAGCGATATCGAACGTGGTTTCATCAAAGCTGAAGTTGTTGCATACGATGACCTTATGGAATGTGGCAGCATGGTAGCCGCAAAAGAAAAAGGTCTTGTAAGAATGGAAGGTAAGGAATATGTTATGAAGGATGGGGATGTAGTATTATTCCGCTTTAATGTATAGGATTGATTTTCCGTCTTGATAACAGTCATAAAAAGAAGGATTACTAAGCTTTTAGCTTTGCTTTCCTTTATTTAAACTGTCTTTTATATGTCTTGACATTTCAAAAGGGATGTATGCCAAGTTCAAAACACTTATCGTGTTTGTTCTTGGCATACATCCCTTTTTCATTGTCCATCCAACAAAAGACAGTTTAGGAAAGCATCGCTAAAGGCAAGTAATCTCTTCTTTTTATTCCAATGTTATCATGGCGGAAAGTCAATCCTATACGTTGAAGTGGAACTACTACATCCCTATCTAGGTTTATGCAGGTGGCGGTGTTGGGATTTTTGTGTTTATTCTAGTTTGTTTCTTCTTCGCTTTGGTTTCTTTTCATGGTAGGCGAAAAAATTAGGAATCCCTCTGCATGCTTCGTTTCTGATTTTGGCTTGTGTTTTGTTGGACGGACAGCGAGCTCAAAAGAAAGCGACAGACAGACACTCGTAGTGTATGTATGGCGCATACTTTTGAGTGAAGATGTCCAGACATTCAAAACACAAGCCGGAATAAGAAAAGAAACGAAGCATGCAGCCAGGGATTCCTATTTTTCGATACCATAAAAAGAAACCAAAACAGAACAAAAAGCAAAACCCCCATAAATACAAAAATCCCCGCACGCCACGTGCGGGGACCACAAATTATTCATATATTTCATAACTATCGATGATCATTCTGCTCATCTCTACCAAATTGAGCCCACTATCCATGCTTCGCTTCTGCAAATAACTGTGTGCCTCTGCTTCAGAAAGTCCATTATGCAGCTGCAGCAGTTTTTTCGCTTCATCAATCAACCGCTGGTCTTCTGCGGATCTTGTATGAAGCCTTCTTTTTTGCTGTCGCTGTCTTTCATGGAGTTCATTCATTGCATCTTCCACATACCGGACAAGTTTAACAAGTTTAAGCGGCATAAGCATGATATCTACATCCTTTTCCCATATTTCACCTTCATTTTTCTGGGAAGTGATGACAAGCATTTTACACTCCCGCGGCAGATATTCACGTAGTTCCCGGTAAAGCATATCTGCCAAGCGAAAACTGGTAACTACAATGGAATCCGGATTATCCGCCACATTCATGATTACCTGGCTGCCCTTGGTACAAACGGCCGTCACATCGATACCTGACCGAGTCAGAGCATTACGGATTTTTCTTCCGTTCTCAATCTTCGGAAAAGCCACAACAACGTTGACCATTCTATACCTCCAGTTATAACAGGCTTAAATTTTGTAAAGATATTCGTTGATTTCCCAGTCAGTAACCTGACTCTGGTAAGAATTTAATTCTTCTTTCTTCGCATTCACATATTTTTTGAAAATGTGTTCACCCAGAACCTCTTTCATAAATTCAGATTTTCTAAATACATGTAAAGATTCTCTCATATCTCTAGGAAGTGGCTTAATGCCGATAGCATCTTTTTCTTCTCTGGACATTGTATAAAGATTGCCTTCAATATGTGGTGCTGGTTCTAATTTTTCTTCAATACCACGAAGACCTGCTTCTAAACAAACAGCTAATGCAAGATATGGATTCGCTGCTGCATCCGGTCCTCTAAATTCAATTCTTGTTCCAATTCCTCTCGTTGTAGGAATGCGAATTAATGGACTACGGTTTCCGGTAGACCATGTTACATCGATTGGCGCTTCGTAACCAGGAACTAAACGTTTATAAGAGTTGATGATCGGATTTGTAATGAGTGCCATCTCAGGAGCATATTTCATAAGCCCTGCAAGGAAATGATACCCTTCGTCGCTAATCTGTAAAAATCCTTTTTTATCATAAAAAATGTTTTCACCATTTTTCCATAAAGACATATTAATATGCATACCGGAACCATCCACATTTGATAATGGTTTTGGCATGAAACTAGCATATAAACCATGACGTTTTGCAATAGATTTTACAACAAATTTGAAAGTCATGATGTTATCTGCAGTATGAAGAGCATTGGAATATTTGAAATCGATTTCGTGCTGAGCAGGTGCTACTTCATGATGAGAAGCTTCAATTTCAAATCCCATATCTTCTAAAGTAAGAACAATGTCTCGACGAGCATTTTCCCCTAAATCAAGAGGAGCCACATCAAAATATCCAGCTTTTTCATGGGTAATTGTTGTTGGGCGACCTTCTTCATCGGTATGGAATAAGAAAAATTCACATTCTGGTCCTACAACAAAGTTGTATCCCATTTTTGCTGCCTTACGAAGAACTTTCTTTAAGACTCCACGGCAGTCACCTTCAAATGGTACGCCATCCGGACGATAGACATCACAAATGAGTCTTGCAACATTTCCATTAGAAGATCTCCATGGGAAAATAGTAAAGGAATCTAAGCATGGGTAGAGATACATGTCAGATTCATCAATTCTTACAAACCCATCAATGGAAGAACCATCAAACATAACTTTATTATCAAGCGCCTTTTCTAACTGGCGGGCTGTGATTGCAACATTTTTTAAAGTACCGAACACATCGGTAAACTGAAGACGGATAAACTGAACGTCGTTTTCTTCAACGAGACGCATAATATCCTGTTTTGTATTGTGAGACATAATTATATCTCCTTTCTCACTATTATTTTTATTTCCAATCCTTAAATGGATTTATTCAAATCTAAGAGGACAGAGTACCCTCATTATCAATTTTACATCGTGTGATTTATCCATGTCAATTATTACGGACACTTGTAAGACGCAAAAAACGGAAACTTATGCTTTTGTAAAGTTTCCGCCTTGTTCTACTTTATATTATTTGGTTTTCATTTGAAATATTGATACGCCAATCTCTATTTACCGCTTTGTTCCTGCTGTCTTTCTCGCTCAAGCTTCGAATAGATGCATCCACAGTAATCCTGGCGATACAAATCATATTCCTTCGAAAGCTCGATGGAACGCTTGTAACCATTTTTCTTTTTAAAATCAGATGGAAGGTGAGTCACACCATACTCTGCCGCCAGACGCTCACCAATTTCATTGATCCACTTTGCATTCTTGTAAGGGCTGATCGAAAGGGTTGTCGTATAATAATCTGCGCCAATCTTAGCTGCATATTCCACACTTTCTCTCATTCGCTGCTCATAACAGTAATAGCAACGCTTTCCTCCTTCCGGTAGTTCCTCCATCCCCTTTGCAAGTTCAAAAAACTCTTTTGGGTCGTATCTTCCTTCTACAAAATCAACAGGATAATGTCTCTGCTCTTTCGTCTCTTCAAGAAGTCTCTCCATCTCACTGACACGGTATCGGTATTCTTCCTCTAAAGAAATATTCGGATTATAGTAAAACACCGTAATTGTAAAATAGCGGGACAAATATTCAAGACAGTAGCTGCTGCAAGGTGCACAACAGCTATGAAGCAGCAAATGCTTCCCTAATGTATCTTCTTTGCTTAATAGTCGGTCTAATTCTTTTTGAAAATTCCGATGGTTCATCTGATTACTACTTTGATTATTCATCTCCTGCTGCAAGTGGGAGCTGATCCCAGATTGCTTCCTCCAAATCTATATCATATTCATCCTGATATTTTTCTTTATACATGCGTTCAAATGCATCATATCTCTGTCGTTCCACTTCCTTGGCAATCGCTTCAGTAGAACGTGCTTTATCATCCGGATTATCCATAACCGCAAACACATAGCCACGATCTATCTCATAGATAGGGCTTGCTTCGCCCTTTTTCAAGCTTCTCAATGAATCCCAGACATTTTCATCAACGGAGTTTGCCAAAACACCATAATCCTTGCCAAAAGATACCTGATATTTCTTTGTAATCTCTTTAATAGATGCACCACGCTCAAGCTCTTTTCTCGCTTTTTTTGCCTGTTTTTTGATTTTTTTACAGGTTGCTTCATCCAAATCTCCATAAGTACCATCCGAAAGCTTTTCTACCGTTGGAAACAAGAATGCTTCCACGGTTGCAACCTTGAACTGATTTTCATCATAAACTGCTTTAAAATCACCCACGACATCCTCATAGATTTTTGTTCCCATAGCAACCTGTTCGTAATGCTGAGCTAGCTTTTCTGTCGTTATTCCATAGGAAATTAATTCCGCACTGTCAAATCCACGAATCTCCTGTTTAGCCTGACTCATGCATTCTGCTTCTTCTTCCTCGGATAACTTATAGCCTTTTTCGTTGGCAAAAAGAAAAAGAGTTTTTTCTGCGCAAATCTCATCAAGCACATCCTTCTTCACACTCTGCTCATAGGTAATCTGCTTTCCTTCGGAATCACTTCCAGTGTGAGCTGTCCACATCTTCGTGCCCCACTTTGATTCAATCTGAGATCGCATAAGCAACAGATGAATCATCGCTTCAGAAACAGAAACCTTCTCATCTCCAACCTTTACTACCGTGGTTTCTCCTGTGTAAGCACTCTTATTAGCTGAACTTTGATAGCCTGACCAAGCCAATAATCCTATTAAAATGATCAATCCAAAACCTACGATTTTGCGCATAAAAAACCTCCTGATTAACAGTATTATTATACCAAATTCTCAGGAGGTTTTTGCACATTTTATAAATTGTTTATAAATAATTTAAGGTAATTTCCTTTATTTTCTACGGTAAGTATTGAAGTAAAATTCAATGTCAAAGTAGGTTTCTTCTTCCCCTTCTACGGCTAAATACCACTCATCATCGGCATCAAGATCAGGGAAATAAGTATCTGCATCGTATGCATAATCTAATCTGGTTACATAAGCAGTATCACAATATGGTAACATCATACGGTAAATGCTTTCACCACCAATGATATAAATATCATCACTTTCGTAATTAGAAAGCTCCTCTAGTAATTCTTCCTTGCTTCCAACTACAATTGCACCATGTCCGTTATAATCCTTATTTTTTGTCAGAACTATATTTGTTCTCTTTGGAAGCGGCATGCCATTCGGAAAACTCTCTAAAGTTTTTCTTCCCATAACAACAACATGTCCGGTAGTGGTGGTTCTAAAAAACTTCATATCACTTGGAATGCTGACTAACAACTGGTTCTTCTTCCCGATTCCCCAGTTCTTATCTGCACATACAATCATCTTCATACGCTATCTCCTCCAAATTTAGATTGCAATCGGAATATCCTTAACCTGTGGACCAGTTACATAATCTTCAATTGTAAAATCATCTAAAGTAAATGCATAAAAATCTTTTACCTCTGGATTAATCGTAAACTTAGGTGCCGGATAAGTAGGTCTCTCAATCAATTCCTTGACAATTGGAATATGACGATCGTAAATATGAGCATCAGCGATTACATGAACAAGCTCTCCTGCTTCCATGTCACAGACCTGAGCAATCATCATAAGAAGAACGGAGTACTGAACCACATTCCAGTTATTCGCTGCTAAGATGTCCTGAGAACGCTGATTTAATACGGCATTTAAAGTAAGCTTATCATTGCCAGGCTTCTGAGTAACATTAAAAGTCATGCTGTAAGCACAAGGATAAAGATTCATCTCATGAAGATCTTCATGCACGTAAATATTTGTCATAATTCTTCTGCTGTAAGGATTATTCTTAAGATCATAGATGACACGGTCAACCTGGTCCATCATTCCTTCCTTATACTGATGTTTTACACCGAGCTGATAGCCATATGCTTTTCCAATAGAACCATCTTCATCTGCCCATTCATCCCAGATGCTGCTTCGAAGATCATTCACGTTGTTGGATTTTTTCTGCCAGATCCATAAAATTTCATCGATTGCAGATTTAATATAGGTCTTTCTTAATGTTAATGCTGGAAATTCCTTTGATAAATCATATCGATTCACCACACCAAACTGCTTGATCGTATATGCAGAAGTTCCATCCGGCCATTTCGGTCTGACTTTTTCTCCTTCTGTGCTGTAGCCATTTGCAATGATGTCCTTGCACATATTAATAAATAATGTATCTGCGTAGCTCATAAACTTGCTCCTTTTTCTTTATTATTTGGGTACTAATATCATTCTGTCTTTTGCATGATCGTAGAAATAAACCGAACCAGAAAGATAATCCTTCTCGGTTACGACAGTATCATTCGCTTCTTTAACCATCTCATACAAATCTCTCGGATCATATACAAAGCTCTCTCCAATCGCAAGCATCTCATGAATGCTTGATGGGAGAAGATAAAAATCCTCCCCAATTTCATGAAAAGCTTTTCCGAGAACTCCTTCATATAATACCACAGAAGCACCGTTTATTCCAATTTCATTTGTCAAAATCTGAATCGGAAAATCTGCTGGAAAACCTTCCGGAAAATCTTCACCCATATCGCTCATCATCTTAACAAGCGCTGTCTGCTTATACGGAAACAGCTTTGGTGTATTAAGCACCGCCTGTCTGATTACTTCTTCTTCCGAAATCCCCCAGTACTCCATATGTCTGTTCTCAATCAGCGCAGAGCAAATGCCCTCTTCATTCTCCTCAAACAGCCATCTGAAGGTGATTACCATATCGTGAAATGGAATATACGGACAATGCATTAGCTTAGATTCGTTCCCCTTATAAGAATCCACGCGATAAAAGACTCTCGCCCTGATGTCCTCAAAGGAAAGATCCTTCTCTGGCTTAGGTGCAGTCATATACTCCCTGCTCTGACTGCGTTTCATAAATGCTTTAAATTCTTCGTACTTCATTAAATATACCCTCCTGTATGTAATTGTGTAATCATTGTACAGGAGGGTATGTGGAAATTCAATATATCTATTGTTAATTAATTACATTTTAATAAATTCTTTGACAAAATTTAAGAAAGTTTTCATTTCTTCGTCCGTACCGATCGTAATACGAAGATAATTATCAATACGAGGCTTTGCAAAGTAGCGAACATAAATCTGATTTGCTTTTGCTGCTTCAAAAATATCTTTCGCTTTTACGGTTTCATGCGTCACAAATAAGAAATTGGATTTTGAATCTTCAAAGGAGAAACCAAGCTTTTTCATTTCTTCCTTAAACCATTCTCTGGTTGACACAATCTTACCAGTTACTTCTTTAAAATAGTCTTCATCTTCTAAAACCGCAGCCCCGATTGCGATGGATGGCTGGTTCATCGTATAAGAGTTGAAGGAATATTTTACATCATTTAACGCTTTAATGAGTTCTGCACTTCCCATTGCATAACCAATGCGGATGCCTGCAAGGGATCTTGATTTTGAATAGGTCTGAACGACTAAAAGATTTTCATATTTTTCAAGAAGTGGCAATGCGCTCTGGCCGCCAAAATCGATGTATGCTTCGTCAATGATCACGATTGCGTCCGGATTTGCCTGTAAGATTTCTTCAATAAAATCAAGGCTCTGGTAAACGCCGGTTGGTGCATTCGGATTTGGGAAAATGATTCCGCCATTTTCACATTTATAATCGTCAGCTACGATACGGAAGTTTTCATCTAATGGTTTCTGTACATATGGAATACGGAATAAATCTGCCCAAACATCATAGAAAGAATATGTGATATCAGGGAAAAGAATTGGTTTATCGGAGTTAAAGAAGGTCATAAATGCCATAGCAAGCACGTCATCAGACCCTACTCCTACAAATACCTGATCTTTATTTAATCCGTGATAGGAAGCTAATGCTTCCACTAATTTGCTTGCTGCTGGATCTGGATATAATCTCCAGCCTGTCACCTGTTTCATCATCTCTTCCACCTTTGGGGATGGTGGATATGGATTTTCATTGGTATTTAATTTGATCAGATTATCCACTCTCTTTGGCTGCTCACCTGGTGTATAAGGTACAACCTTACGGATATTGTCACGAAATCCTGCCATAATTACTGTTCTCCTTTATAGTCATCGATTAATTTCTTAAATAATGGAAGGGATCCTTCTACTCGTTCTGGATCTACGCAATAACTGATACGTACGTATCCTTCACAGCCAAAGCTGTCACTAGGAACCACTAATAAGTCATATTTTTTTGCCATTTCGAAAAATTCATTTGCATCGCCGCCTAACGCTTTCATGAAGAGATAGAATGCTCCGCCTGGTTCTGCTAACTCATATCCCATTTCTGTTAAGGCATTGTAGAAACGGTCGCGGTTTTTCGCATAAACCGATAAGTCTGCTGTCTGTCCAAGACATCTTGCCACAACCTTCTGGAACATCGCTGGTACACATACATAAGATAAAAGTCTTGCAGACTGAACAAGGCCTCCGAAGAAAATGTCGCTGTCAGCAATTTTGTCTGTAAATGCAATGTATCCGATTCGTTCTCCCGGAAGGGATAAGGATTTAGAATAAGAATAGCAAACTAAGGTATTGTCATAGAATTTTGGTACATATGGCACTTCATATCCTTCGTATACAATTTCACGATAAGGTTCATCGGAAATAAGATAAATTGGATGACCATATTCTTCCTGCTTTTTGCTCAGTAAATCTGCTAATTTTTTAATTGTTTCTTTGGAATAAACAACACCTGATGGATTATTTGGTGAGTTGATCAAAACTGCCTTTGTATTGGCATCTAATTTTTCTTCTAATTCAGCAAAGTTAATCTGGAAAGTTGGTGGATTCGCAGAAACAACATCTAATTTGATATCTGCAGAAATTGCATAAGCTTTGTATTCTGGGAAGAATGGAGCAAAAGCAATAATCTTATCGTCCGGATCGTTCTTCATAAGCTGGAAGATGATGCCTAAAGACGCTGCAGCACCATTTGTCATAAAAATATTAGATGCTTTATATTCTACACCAAAGGTTTCGGTCAAATGCTTTGCAATGGCATCTCTTACTTCTAAGATCCCTGCGTTTGGTGCATATCCGTGACGTTCCACTGGATTTAATTCTTTCATTACTTCATAAATAGCTTCGTCTACCGTTTGTGGTGCCGGAACACTTGGGTTACCAATAGAGAAGTCGTAAACATTTTCCGGACCAATCTCACGGCCACGC
>JAKSRP010000018.1 GCA_024403555.1 Lachnospiraceae bacterium
GCAGGGCCGGAACCGATAACAGCTACTTTATGACCATTCATCTTTTCAGCCTTTTTAGGCATGATGTTGTTTTCTAATGCGTAGTCAGCTACGAATCTTTCTAACTTACCGATAGAGATTGCATCGCCTTTGATACCACGAATACATTTGCTTTCGCACTGAGATTCCTGAGGACATACACGACCACAGATTGCTGGTAATGCGGAAGACTGACCGATTACTTCGTAAGCGCCTTCAAAGTCACCGTCTTTTACTTTGGAGATAAATCCAGGAATGTTGATGCTTACTGGACATCCTTTGATACACTGTGCGTTTTTACATGTGATACAACGGTTAGCTTCTGCTACTGCTTCTTCTGCATTGTATCCATAACATACTTCTTCAAAGTTAGTTGCACGAACTTTTGGATCCTGTTCTCTAACTGGAACTCTTTCTAATACGTTTGCCATTATTTGTCACCTCCACAGTTTCCACATCCGCCGTGATGTGTATCGCCTTCCTGTAATTTAAGAATTGCACGCTGTTCTAAATCTTTGTACATCTGCTGTCTCTTCATAGCAGCGTCAAAGTCTACACCGTAACCATCAAATTCTGGTCCGTCAACACATGCGAATTTAACTTCGTCATTAACTAATACACGACAAGCACCACACATACCAGTACCATCAACCATGATTGGGTTCATGGATACGATACATTCTTTGATGCCTAATTTCTTAGCACATAAAGCACCGAATTTCATCATGATCATAGGTCCGATGATAACTGCTACGTCATAAGATTTGCCTTCAGCGTAAAGAGCTTCTAACTGAGCTGTAACCATACCAGAGAATCCGTAAGATCCATCGTCTGTACATGGATAGTAGTTTGCTGCAACTGCTTCCATTTCTTTTTCAAGGATTAATAAGTCTTTGTTTTTAGCACCGATGATACAGTCAACATCAACGCCATGTTCTTTCATCCATTTAACCTGTGGATAAACTGGTGCTGCACCAACACCACCACCGATGAAGATGATTTTCTTTTCTTTTAATTCTTCAATTGGCATTTCGATTAATTCAGATGGACAACCTAATGGGCCTGTGAAGTCCATGAAAGAATCGCCTGTTTTTAATTCAGCAAATTTCTGTGTGGAAGCACCGATTGGCTGGAACACGATTGTGATTGTGCCTGCTTCTCTGTCATAGTCACAGATTGTAAGTGGAATTCTTTCCCCTTTTTCATCTAACTTCACGATGATGAACTGACCTGGTTCGCAGTGAGCTGCTACTCTAGGTGCGTCGATAACCATGAGGTAGTTTGTTGCAGAAAGCTGTTCTGCTTTTAAAATTTTGTACATTTCGTCTCCTCCTAGTACTCTATTTCTTACATTTACATTTTCCTTAAACGAATATCTGTATTATACCAATAAGCTTTTTATTAGGCAACAGAGTATTCTGACAATAAAATGACAAAAAAATGAAAACCTGGGCTCTTTTCCATCGTCAATTTCTTGTCACGAATTCTGTATAATATTAAACTTTATTACAGCTTTTTTGTCAATATTAAGTTACACTACGCGCGAGTGTGCATCCCACGGAGTGCTCTAATATACAGGAAATAGCATAGCTATTTCCTGTATATTAGAAACAGCACAGGAGTTTACGCCCCTATGCTGTAACCCGGTTTATCTTATATTATTTTTAAATCGTATGAATTAGAAATCTACTTCTGTATCGTAGTAGCAGCACTTAAGAAGTTTTTCCATTTCTTCCTGAGAAGGAATACGTGGGTTAGAACCTGTACATGCATCTAAGATAGCATTTGCTGCGATTTCTGGAAGTCTTTCTAAGAATACTTCTTCAGGAACAAATCCCTGTTCACATGGGTAGCTGTCTGCACCATATGTTCCGATACCGTGAGGGATGTTAAGATCATCGTTCATCTTTCTTAAGTAAGCGATTAATAATTCAACTTTTTCGTCATCATTTGCTCCGCCTAATCCCATGTAGTCAGCGATTACGCCATAACGAGCTTTTGCTGTTTCGTCTTTTGCGTTGAATGCGATAACTTTTGGAAGGTACATAGCGTTAGCAGCACCATGGATGATGTGTGCACCAAAGTCAGCGAAAGCTGCACCAGTTTTGTGTGCCATGGAGTGAACGATACCAAGTAAAGCGTTAGAGAATGCCATACCTGCTAAGCACTGTGCGTTGTGCATTCTGGAACGAGCATCTGTATCACCATTGTAGGAAGCTACTAAGTCGTTCTGGATCATTTCGATTGCGTGGATTGCTAATGGATCTGTGTAGTCACAGTTAGCTGTGGAAACATAAGCTTCTACTGCATGTGTGATTGCGTCCATACCTGTATGAGCAACTAATTTCTTAGGCATTGTCTGAGCAAGTGCTGGGTCAACGATTGCTACGTCTGGAGTAATTTCGAAGTCAGCGATTGGGTATTTGATACCTTTGGAGTAGTCTGTGATGATAGAGAAAGCTGTTACTTCTGTAGCTGTTCCGGATGTAGAAGAAATAGCACAGAACTGAGCTTTTTTACGTAATTCAGGGATACCGAATACTTTACACATATCTTCGAATGTGCAATCTGGGTATTCATATTTAATCCACATAGCTTTTGCAGCATCGATTGGGGATCCACCACCCATAGCTACGATCCAGTCTGGTTCGAATTCAAGCATCTTAGCAGCACCCTTCATAACTGTTTCTACAGATGGGTCTGGTTCGATACCTTCGATTAAGTCAACTTCCATACCAGCTTCTTCTAAGTAGCTGATTGCTTTGTCTAAGAAACCAAAACGTTTCATGGAACCGCCACCAACACAAACGATTGCTTTTTTACCTTTAAATGTTTTTAATGCTTCTAAAGAATTTTCACCATGATAAATGTCACGTGGTAATGTAAATCTTGCCATAGTAAACATACCTCCTAAATATTCATACTATAATGACTTTCAACATTGATCCTCGAACAATCAATGTTATTTTATTAACAATTTAATTGTATCATATCGTTACTAATAGTCAATATCTCAATACGAACTTGTACAAATGTTCAAAATCTTACACATTTGTTCTGTCTGAGTCCCCCGTATACTTTGTGAACATATTTAACAATGCGTAATTTTTTATTCCATAATTGTTTCGTACAAAAAGCAATATAATGCTAATTATTTTTAATAAATTTTACGATTTCTTTCGTCGTTTTTTCAATCTGCTCGGTATTGGTGATGGTTGGTTTTCCATCACCTTCCTGCATGCCATAACGGGCAAAGAAGGAATGACATCCACCCTCTAAAATAATCTCTTTCCTGTCTTCCGGCAGATTCTTTTTGTTACTTTCATACTTTTCAAGATTAAGGACTCCATCCTCACTTCCATAGATAGTGAGCACTTTAAGACCTGTTTTCTTCAAATTCTTTGTGGAATAAGCGCCAAGTAAGATTAAACCATTGTATTCCTCTGCATGCTTTTTCACATAGCCAGCTGCCATTGCACCGCCTAAGGAATGGCCGCTGATGTACCATTCTTTTACTTCCGGATAAAGAATCTTCAAGTTTTCGGCTTTATCAGAATCAAGCACAGCCAGATTTGCCGGCATATGCGGCAGAATACAAAGAATACCACCTTCTGCAATTTCTTTCATAAGTGGTGCGTAAGCTTTATAATCTACTTTGCCTCCCGGATAAAAAATCAAAGCTTCTTCATATTTTTCCGGTTCAAAGACATAAGTCTTATCTTTAAGCTTATAGACATCAACCGACTCATCCGATTTCAAATCCTGTCTTACAATCTTTTCGGCGCGGTAATAATCATTACAATAGTAGATAACTCCGCCACACATCACTAGATGCATGATGAGAATAAGAGGCATTCCTAATACAAAATACCAGTGTCTCGTCTTATGTCTGAAAACCCACATTCCGGCAAAGCTTCCGATACTGCCGCCAAGAATTGCAATCAAAAAGAGTGTCTTTTCTCTGATGCGCCATTTTTTCTTTCTGGCTCTTGCCTTATCAATGCCCATGCTAAGAAATCCTAAGGCATTCATAATCAGTGTATACAATAAGATGTATTTTAACATTTTCTTTTCCCCCAAAACTTAAAAATAGTTTCGCCTGCGAAACATAAACAAAGGCGCCTGACCAACCGATCAAGCGCCTCAAAATATTATTCTTATTAATTAGAATGCTAATTTTTCTTCTAAGTAAGCTTTTAAATCAGCGATCTTAATTCTTTCCTGTTCCATTGTGTCACGGTCACGAACTGTTACTGCACCATCTTCTGCAGATTCAAAGTCGTATGTGATACAGAATGGAGTTCCGATTTCGTCCTGACGACGATATCTCTTACCAATATTACCACGATCATCAAATTCACAGTTATATGTCTTGCAAAGTTCCTGGTAGATCTTTTCTGCGCCTTCATTTAACTTCTTGGAAAGTGGAAGGACACCAATCTTAACTGGTGCAAGTGCAGGATGGAAATGCATTACAGTACGTACATCGCCTTCTTTAATCTCTTCTTCGTCATATGCTGCACAAAGGAATGCCAATGTAACACGGTCAGCACCTAAAGATGGCTCGATTACGAATGGAATGTATTTTCTCTTCTCTTCATCGTCGAAGTAGGACATATCTTCGCCAGATACGTTCTGATGACAGGTAAGGTCATAATCTGTTCTGTCAGCGATACCCCATAATTCACCCCAGCCAAATGGGAATAAGAATTCGATATCAGTTGTAGCTTTGGAGTAGAAAGATAATTCGTCTTTGTCGTGGTCACGAGTTCTCATCTCATCATCTTTGATACCAAGGTCTTTTAACCAGTTGATACAGTAAGCTCTCCAGTATTCAAACCATTCTAAGTCTGTATCTGGTTCGCAGAAGAATTCTAATTCCATCTGTTCGAATTCACGTGTACGGAAAGTAAAGTTACCTGGTGTGATTTCGTTACGGAAAGATTTACCGATCTGACCGATACCAAATGGGATTTTTTTACGAGATGTTCTCTGAACATTCTTGAAGTTAACGAAGATACCCTGAGCTGTTTCTGGTCTTAAATATACAGTATTTTTTGCATCTTCTGTAACACCCTGGAATGTTTTGAACATTAAGTTGAACTGACGGATGTCTGTGAAATTGTGTTTTCCACATGTTGGACATGGAACGTTGTTGTCTTCGATAAATGCTTTCATCTGTTCCTGAGTCCATCCATCTACGGAAGATTCTAAAGTAATGCCATTGTCTGCTGCAAAATCTTCGATGATTTTGTCTGCACGGAAACGTTCATGACATTCTTTACAGTCCATTAATGGATCAGAGAATCCGCCTAAGTGACCGGAAGCTACCCATGTCTGTGGATTCATAAGGATTGCACAGTCAACACCTACGTTATATGGGCTTTCCTGAATGAATTTCTTCCACCAAGCTTTTTTCACATTGTTCTTTAATTCTACACCAAGGTTACCGTAATCCCATGTATTTGCAAGTCCACCATAGATTTCGGAACCTGGATATACAAAACCTCTGGATTTTGCTAAAGCAACAATCTTATCCATTGTTTTTTCCATTGTATTTTACCTCACATATATATTTATTTTCTATTGTCATAACTAAAAACAATTACATTTCATTTTACATAGATTCGTTTCCTAAATCAATACTTTAGGTCAATAAATTCCAAAGTTTTGAAGGTGTAATCTACGTATTTTTTGCGAAAATCCGTACAAATTCGACTAAGTTGCGCAAGAACTCTGCCGCTTACCTGAAAGCTGTATAACTTTTTTAGCGGTGTTGAAAGAATATACTGAATCGTATACAGAGTGGATTCCGTAAGGTGAAGGCTTGATTCCTTCTTCCCGCAATCCTCACACAAAACTCCACCGGATTCACTGTTAAAATAAGTCAAATGCTCCTTACTGCCACAACGAAGACAGGAAAAGCTTTCCATCGCATAACCTGCGGATGCTAATACCCTGATTTCAAAAATGCATCTGATCAAGGGGAGGGCAATCTGACCTCTTTCCACCGCTGACATCGTCATATACAAAAGCAGTAAAATCTGAGATTCGTCCACATTCTCTCTCGTCAGGTAAGATGCAAACTCACAGAAATATGAAGCATAATATATTTTTTCCAGATCTTTTTTGAGATCTTCAAAATACCGGTTGATCTTTGCCGATTTTAACGTGTAGGAGCTTCTTCCTTCATTTAAAGTAAATTCTCCAAACAGAAAGGGCTCACTAATACCACTTAACGGATTGTTCGGGCGCTTGGCACCATTTGCAAAGACGCTGATTCTTCCCCTCTCTCGGGTAAGCAGCACCAGCCTCTTATCATAATCCTTGATGGTACCGGAAGATAGAACCATACCGGTTACGGTAATTTCCTGCGCCATAACTAGATTTCTTTCTTATCGTATCCAAAGTTTTTCATAAGGAAGTCACTTTCTCTCCAGTCTTTCTGGATTTTTACCCAAAGCTGAAGATTCACCTGCATATCAAGCAGATTTTCCATACCAGCTCTGGCCTGACTTCCAATCTTCTTTAACATTCTGCCTTGTTTTCCAATAATGATTCCTTTGTGGGAATCCTTTTCGCAGACAATCGTAGCTTCAATATCAATGATATCTTTTCTACGCCTCTTCTTCATAGTGTCAATCATAACGGCAATTCCATGTGGAATCTCCTGATCGAGACAACGAAGTGCTTTTTCACGAATGATTTCTGCACAAA
Source organism: Lachnospiraceae bacterium (assembly GCA_024403555.1). Lineage (GTDB taxonomy): Bacteria > Bacillota > Clostridia > Lachnospirales > Lachnospiraceae > Fimousia. The sequence continues at coordinate 6,736 of JAKSRP010000018.1, forward strand.
TCTGACGTTCCGGCTGATCTGTGATTGTATTTTCATCGTAATACATTGGGCCTTCCGGAAGATACTTATAAATAGTAGTAAGTACATCATCCGTATTGCGGCTTCGAAGAGCAGATACTGGAATGATGTCCGCAAAATCAAGGACATCCTTATATTTTTCAATCGCTTCTAATACCTGCTGCTGTTCTACTGTATCGATCTTATTGACAATTAAAATGATCGGTGTTTTTACCTTTTTTAACTGTTCAATGATATATTCTTCCCCTTTTCCAATGAAGGTGGATGGTTCTACAAGCCATAAAACAACATCTACTTCATTGAGGGTTCTTGTTGCAACAGTAAGCATATAGCTGCCAAGCTTATTTTTTGCTTTATTGATTCCCGGTGTATCAAGGAAGATAATCTGTCCTCGTTCATCGGTATATACGGTCTGAATTCGATTTCTTGTTGTCTGAGGTTTGTTTGAAGTAATCGCAATCTTCTGACCGATCAAATGGTTCATCAATGTGGATTTTCCAACATTCGGACGACCAACAAGCGTAACAAATCCTGATCTGAATCCTTTCATATAGTTTCCTTTCTATCTAAAATACGTGTCTGATTTCGCCAAATGCATCAGCATTTTCTTTCATTTTTGCTTCTCCACCAACCGCACAAAGGATTCCCTGATTTGCCACTGCTTCAATGATCGGAGCAAGACTTCTGATTACTTCCTGTGTACAGGAAAGTACCTGATCGCGGTCTTTCTGGAGCATCTCTTCGGTCAGTCCTGACAGATAAGCCATAAAGGAAAAGCTTCCTTTTGTAGATGGTTCCATAGGCACATCCATATTGCTGATTGCACCAATGATATATTTTAACATAGTACGGTCATCTGCATCAAAATTTGCCACATAATCCTTTGCCTTTTTAAAGATATCATAGGTTTCCATAAGGTTTGGATCACGGTAAGATACAAAATAGCCATCTCCACTCCTTGTAAAGGTACACATACAACCATAAGCGCCACCCTTTACACGAACATTTTCCCAGAGATAATCATAGGAGAACATAACGTTAAGTACCTTTAAGGCTGCATGGTAGGAACAGCCTGCATCTACAAAATTGCCTGCAGTTGCCACATACTGTACCTGACTGGCAGTTGCAAATCCTTCGTTACGAACGGCTGGTTTGATTTCATCAAGCTCAGTCTCTACATCCTTGGATTCGAATAAACAGTTCATGAAGTCACTAAGTTCTGACTCAAATACTTCTTTTGCATCCTGATCATCAGTCACGCTGAAGATAAACTGCTCTTTGCCAAAGACATATTCCATTGCTTCATAAAGTTTTTTGATTAAATCATCTGCCTTCTCATCAAAATTCTTTAATAAGTCATCTAAGAATTCATAGAATTCAATGCCTTCCATATATTCTTTATATAAAGCACCGGCAGATACGTAGGAAGCTGCTCTGCTCGCAGCCGTCTTATGTCCGCCTGCGGAAAATGAGGACTTCATCTGTGTATGTTCTCTGGCAATGATTTCTTTTAATCTGGCTTTGTCTGTAAAATCAGAGTGGAAAAAGATCTCTTTTACAAGGCGAAATGCTTCCGGAATCTTATTATAGAAGCATTTGGCGGAAATATGCCAGAATGGATACAGACTTCTCTTTTCATCATGAAGTGGGATGACGGAATAACTGCATCCAATGCCACCGGTATTGATGTTGATTTCATTTGCCAGTTCATTATAGGTATAATTTTTTGTATTTACATCCTTATAAAAATCGACTAATAAGGATACATAAGGAATCATATCAAGCGGAAGATTTCTTAAATTGAAATGGAACTTCATATAGGAGATTCCATTTGTGAAGATATTATGGTGTACGGTTTTTGCACCGGCAATTTCCATCTCTTCATTATAAAGCTTCTTGCCTTCCTTGCTGATATCTTCTAAAGAAAGAAGCGGAATCTTCTCTAAATCCTCTTTCGGAGTTGGTGCATCCTGATATGCCTTTAATTCTTTCGTAGCAGTGATGATTGCCTCGATTTCTTCATCAGAAAGGGAATCTTTATATGCTGCTAATTCTTCCTTAATTTTTGCTTCACGCTGTTCATTCAACCCTTTTTTCGGTTTTAAGACAACGATCGCTTTATGCGGATTATCAAGGAAATAGGTCTGTAAAAGCTGTTCGAAATAGCCTTCCTTTAATAAATTTCTGATATTTTCAAATGTGTCATTCGTCTTAATATGGACAAATGGTTTTTCTTCGTCGTAAAGCCAGCTGTCAAACATATTCAGACCATGAATGAGTCCTTTAGGGAAACGTCCAAAGTTGCTTTCTTTATACTTAAATTCATAGTAAGTAAGTGCAGCTTCTAATGCACGCTTACTGATTCCATTTGCAATGAGATCCTTGATGCTTTCTTCAATTGTTTTAACAAATGCTTCTTCCTGGTCATCATTTGCATTCTGAGCAATGATGGAGAAGAATGGCTGTTTGATACCATTATCATAGGTGCTGGAAATATCTTTTCCGATTCCTTTTTTAATCAGTGCTTCTTCAAGCGGTGCACCCGGAGCGGATAATAATACATATTCTAAAATCTGAAATGCCAGATAGAGATTACGGTCTAAGGAATCTCCTACTACCACATTATAGGATAAATAGGTATTATCTTTTTCTTCTTCCGATTCGGAGAGAGAATAATAATCTTCTACACGAACTGCCTTGTCAAATGCTTTCTGTTCTGGAATTTCAGAATCTACTGCTAAATATTCAAAATCAGATAAATATTTTTCATCAATAAATGTCAGATATTCATCTACATCCATATTCCCATACAGGTAGATATAACTGTTGGATGGATGATAATAGGTGCTGTGGAATTCTTCAAATGCTTCCTGAGTAAGTTCTGGGATTGCAATTGGATCTCCGCCGGATTCCACACCATATGGAGTATCCGGATAAAGAGTCTTCTGAATGGTTCTCATCAATTGCTGATCCGGAGAAGAAAATACCCCTTTCATTTCGTTGTATACAACACCGTTATAGATTAATTCATCTTCTGGTTTGTAAAGTTCATAATGCCAGCCTTCCTGCTTCAAAATCTTAGGATTGGTATAAATATTAGGATAAAATACGGCATCGAGATAAACATGCATCAGATTGTGAAAATCCTTATCATTGCAGCTGGCAACCGGATATACAGTTTTATCCGGATATGTCATAGCATTTAAAAATGTATTCAAAGATCCCTTAACAAGTTCCACAAATGGATCCTTTAAAGGAAACTCTTTTGATCCGCATAATACAGAATGCTCTGTGATATGTGGCACCCCTGTGTCATCTTTTGGTGGGGTACGAAAACCGATGTTAAATACTTTGTTTTCGTCGTCATTAGATACCACAACCACTTTGGCTTTTGTTTTCTTATGTTCTAAGATATATCCTGTTCCGTTTAACTCTTCTATAAACTCCTGTTTTTTAATACTGTAAGCCTGGTTCATATTCAAGTTCCTTCCTCAATTTCTATTAATCAAGAATCATTGCTTCTCTGATCACTAAATTTTTATTCTTTTTAAAGATTGCTTTAAATTCGGAGATTGGCCCTGGCGCTGCCTTTCTTCCAACTTCTAATGTAATACTTGCAACCCCAAGAGTATACATATCATATTCTCTGGAATTTCCAATTCCGGTTCCGCCGTAGAGAGTATCACCGCATCCATATTTGGTCATGCCTTTTGCAAGCTTGTACATCTTCGTTGTACGATCCTTGATGCTCTTCTTAGTGCATTTTCCAAAAACAATATTACCCATTGTATGATAGTTGACAATGCCCTTTAAGGTTCCGTCAGCTTTTAACTCTTTCTTAAGCTTCACTAATGCCTTTGTTTCTGGTTCACTGTGAACAGATGGTCCTGAGTAACCGGAAGCACTTTTTTTGCCCTGTTTTTTCCACTTATATCCCCAGTTACGGTTTAAGTCTACCCCTCTGGCATTGGCTTTCCAGGTTCTTGTGCTTTTTCCCTTTGTAATCTTCTTAAGATTTGCACGGAGTGTTTTATTGTTGATTTTTGAAATACCATACTGGGAAATCGTTACTCCATCCGGATTAGACATTGGCACAAAATGAATGCAGATGTGATCTAACGTTTTGGACACACTTGTATCATTTACCTTCCCATTGTATGCCTGCAAATATGCTTCTAACTGGTTCATAATAACAACGGTTGCCATGTATTCTCTAGCATGCTGTGTTCCAATGACAAGCATGGATTTTTTCGCTTTTGGATTTCCAAGAATGACATCGTAAATATTACGTTTATCCACGCTTTTACCGATTACTTCGTAAGTCACCATGCCATCATACTTTTCACAGAGTTCTAAAATATCTGTTTTCATATCTCCATAAGAATACTTTGAGTCGCTCTGGGAAACAATCTTCTTATTCTTATAGGCTTTTGTAACACTTCCACCTTTTAAGGTCTGTGTGTCATCACTATAATAGGAAACAATTTTATAAGTGTAACTGTAACCATATTTGATTGCACTATCTGTATAGCTTGTTCCTGTCACTTTTTTATCGATACAGGAATAGGATCCATCGCCCTTTTTACGATAAATCATATAATAAGTCGCATTCTCTGCACCCTTCCAGCTAATTTTCACTTTTGTGTTAGACTGTCCTGCTGTTTTTACTGCAGTAGCGGCAAGTGGTGGATTCACCTCAGGTTTTTCTGGCTCCTCTGGTTCTTCGCTTTCCTCCGGAAGATCCATACTAGTTGCTTCTTGCGCTACTTCCATCACTTCTGTCACTTCATCCATCACTTCTTCCACTGCATCTTCCTGCTCTGCTGCCATAGTCATGGTAGCTGCAGCTGGTTCGAGCAGCAAAGCTGCAGAAAGAGTCAGTGCTAAGATTGCTTTTTTCATTCTAAACATATTAAATCCCCTTTTTCTTTTGTATTGTTCTTTCATGTGATGCGAAATGTACGTCTGGCATACTTTCGCTTTAAATTAATATTTTAACTGATATCCATTCTAATGTATAGACCCACATGAAAAAAACCCCGAAAAAAATTTCGGGGTTCTCTTCGCATTGTGTGTATATTAGTCTTTAAATAAAAGACGGATTTCGATATTAAAATTATATAATTTTCTAGAACATTACGATTGCTGCAAGTACTGCTACTAAGGAACCAACGATTGGAGCAAGTACGGATGTAACGAATACATACCAGTAACCTTCTGCAAGGGAAATACCCATCCAGTCTAACTGAGCTACCATACCACCAGCGTTTGGTAATGTGTTCATACCTGTTACAGCTGCTGGAGCGATACGATGTAATGCTGCTGCACTTGCACCTTTGTTTACTAAAGATACAGTGAAGAAGTTGAAGAATGTTCCTACTGCTGCTGTACCAGATCCCATGATACCAGCTAATACGTTTAAGCCGATCCATTCTGTGATGTATGGGTTCATGTTGAATCCTAATACCCAGTTCTTGATTGCTTCGAAACCAACTGTGGACTGAAGTACAGTAGAGAAACCGATGATAGCTGCTGCCATTACAGTAGCACCAACACCGTTGTTTACACCTTTACCGATGATCTTAACAAGACCATCACGAGCTTTGAGCTGTTTGTTGCAAAGAACTACTAATAATAAGCATCCGATAAACATAGCAAATACTGCGATTGCGTTAGGGTCATCTACTTTGATGAGACCTTTTGCTGCTGCTACGTTAGAGAATACTAATACAACTGCTACTACAGCTACGAAAGGAATAGCGGCAACGCCTACGGATGGAAGATCATCACGTGTAGGAACGATTTTTACAGGTTTTGTATCATCTACAACAGTTCCTTCTTTGATCGCTGTTTTCTTAGCTGCGTGTACCATGTAGCAGTAACCGATTAATGTGGATACTACGAATGCGATAATACCAAGAACAGGAGCAGAACCTAAAGATACAGGTTCACCAGGAATCTGTTCTGCAATGATGGAAGCAGGGATTGTGTTTGTTACGTTGATTGCATATGGTAACATAGCGGAGCAAGTAGCACCGATAAAGATGATACCAGGAATCATACGATAAGCATATCCTGCACGTTTCATCATAACAGTAGCGATTGGAGCGATAACGAATAATACTACGAAACCAGAAATACCTACGTATACGAATACAGTAGTGATTACAGTAATAGAAAGAATTACGTTCTTAACTCCAAGTTTTTCAGTAATAACATTGGCGATGGATTCAGCTGCACCAGATGCACCCATTAATTCGCCAAAAACAGCACCGATTACGAGGACGAAGATCTGACTTCCAATAAATCCGGTGTAACCAGCTGCGTATGCCTGTAAGGATCCCCACCAGTTCATAGTACTTGTGAGAATAATGATAAAGGATACTAAAATAGTAGATGTAAATACATCAAGGCCTTTCCATACAACTACGATAAAGAGTACAGCTGCAATTAAAAGACCGATTACAGATAATGCTGTCATAATTATACTCTCTCTTTCTTATCAATATTAAATTGTCAAGTTTCATTCATAAAAGTGTACGACTCTGGTATTATTCCATTCCTACAACCTTTAATGGTTTTAATTCTTTACGGTATGGATTGTTACCGTCATAGAATACTTCATCAAGGAAGTCGATACACTTTGTAACATTCTTCATGTCCTTAATCTTACGGGATCCGTGTGGTTCTCCGTCGAATAAATCAAGACGGGCTCTTCCTTCGCCACATTCCTGTTTAATTCTTTCGTACATGTAAACAGACTGATGATAATCAACGATCAAGTCTGCCTTGCCATGCTGTAAAAGCATTGGTGGACAATCAGGTGTTACATAGGATAATGGGCTTGCTTTTACTGCTTTTTCTGGATGATATAATGGGTTAAAGCCGAGCACCTTTGTAAGTGCAGAGTCTTTACCACGAGCATCCTTTGGAACCATACCTGTTGCAGAACCACTTGCCTCTCTCATTGCAGTAGTATCTACAGTGTACTGTTCGCAGCTGACAAATTCATTCACGGAATACCATGCGATGGCTGCCTGAACTTTAGATGATGCCTGTTCTCCTACAGATAAATCATCTAATTCTTCATTATCCCCTGTTAATGCAAGTAACTGTGTACCACAGCCGCCTGCGGAGTTGCCCCAAACTGCAAATTTATCTGGGTCAAGGTTTAATTCCTCAGCATGTGCACGTAAATAACGTACTGCTGCTTTGGAGTCGATTAACTGAGCTGGCCAGATTGCTTCGTTGTATAAACGATATTCTACAGTAGCTACAGCATATCCCTGAGTAACAGGCATTGCCATAGAAGAGATGTAGAAACTTCTCTTATGACCAGTACCAAATCCACCACCGTGGAATAAGATCACGCATGGATAAGGACCTTCTCCTTCATCCGGATACCATACGTCTAAGATCTGGTTTGGAGACTGATCTGCGTACTGCAGGTCTAAAGCAACCTTTTTAAACTGAGTTACATCAATTTCAGGTTCGGATGCTAAAAATGCATCACGGTTTAGTGTTACACTCATTGCTTTACCTCCTTCAAATTTTGCCAATAATACACACACATCAAACTTTGTATAGAGTTTTAACAATCATCTATATTATATCTTTTATAATAAAAGTTGGAAAATAACAAAAACGTTATGATTCATTACACTTTGTAATGTCATTGTTTTTATTTTGCTTTATTTTATATAGTTGTGCTAAAATATATATGTATCATTACATTTTGTAAGGAGGAAGATTGTATGACTTTTGACCAACTCCAGTATTTCATTGTTATTGCAGAAAACAAAAATATGACAAAAGCTGCTCAGCAACTTAATATGGTACAGCCCGCTCTTAGCCGAACCATTCAGAGATTAGAGCGAGAGCTTGGAATTGAATTATTTGACCGAAAAGGAAAATCCATTGAATTAACAGATGAAGGAAAGACTTTTTTACAGTTTGCAAGACAGTGCACCCACAATTTCAGCCGTATGCAGCGTAATTTTTTGAAGGAACCACTTCAGGGGACACTGACCATCGGTAACATGTTAGAGAATGATACGATCAACCGCGCAATTGTAGCATTTGCAAACGCATACGATTATGTGAATATCGAGGTTTCTTCCGCTCATAAGGTTGACCATACAAGAAGCTACAGCTTTTTCTTTGGCACAGAATTTTATGAAAGCAACTTTTTAAATGGCACCTTCAACTCCATTCCACTTTACGAAGAACCAATGACTTTAGTGGTAAACAAGAACCATCCTTTAGCGGATTGCGACAGCGTAAAACTTTCAAAGGTTGCCGTTGATTATGAATTCCTTCTTCCTCAGGAAACCGACTATACGTCTTTTATAGAAAAATTCCTTACGATGGCAAGCTGCAGCCCGACTTCTCATTTTCGAACGAATGATATGACGATTCACGCATCGGTTCTTGCCAATACGAATTATGTTGCGATCACACCAGCTTACAGCATCATCCATGGCCCAAGTCATCTTTATAAGCACATCAAAATCGAGGAACCAGACTATAAACGTAAGATTTCTCTTTACTGGTATGCGGATAAGGTACTTACACCGTTAGAAGAAACATTTATTCAGTTCGTGGAGGATTTCTTTGAAAAAAATCGAATAGGATAGAAAAACCTCTGGTAGTATCTACCAGAGGTCTCTTTTTTTGAGTATCACATAACAAATCACACAGATTATAAAAGAAATGACGGAAATAATCGTAAATCCCCAAGGATGGGTGGAGAATGGCATACTCGATGGAAGTAAGTTCATGCCATAAAATGCAGAAATCAGAGTTGGAAGTTCTACCACAATGGTTACTGCTGCGAGAAGTTTCATAATCTGGTTTAAGTTGTTGTCGATGATTGAGCTGAATACAGACATCATACTTCGAAGGACATTGCGGTAAATGGAGGTCATCTCCATCGCCTGTTTATTTTCGATAATTACGTCTTCAAGAAGATCTTCGTCTTCTGCATAATGCTTAATATAATTTGTCTTTAACAGTTTTTCCATTACTACTTCGTTGGTTTTTAAGGATGTAGTAAAGTATACAAGACACTTTTCTAATTCATAAAGCTGAACCAAATCCCTGTTGGAAGGATTCTCAATAAGCAGCTGTTCAATCTCTTCGCTTGTCTTATCAATAACACGAAGATAATGAAGATAAAGGGCTGCATTATTATATAAAATCTGATATACAAATCTTGTTTTCTTCATTGTATAAAAGCCTGGAACTAATCCTTTGATAAACTGGCGAAGAATGCGGCTTTCGCGAAGACATACCGTAATGATCACCTCTTCCGTAATAAAAATACCTAACGGGATTGTCTCATACCAGTCCTTATCATTACGCTTTTCGATCACCGGAATATCCACAACAATCATCGTGTAATCTTCTTCTTTTTCAATACGGGAACGTTCTTCTTCATCGAGAGGAGACTTCAGATCGTCAATATCAATATCATATCGTTTTGCTACTTTTAAAATTTCAGTTGCAGATGGTGCTGTCATCGAAATCCAGCAATCCTGTTCAAATGTTTCGATTTGAGATGTGATTCCGCTATCTTCATCTGTTTTAAAAATTCGGATCATAGATCTGCCTCCCTTCTATCATTCTTCCAGACATTATGCCTATTTTTTATTATATCTCAGCAAAATGGGCATGTAAACCTTAAAAATCAAGTGTCAAAATTTAGAATTGCTTTTTAATCTTAAAAGGTTTATTATAAAACCATAAGTATTTCATACAGAAAGGCGTAGAATTATGAAAAAAAATAAGTGTTTAATCGGAAAATTAATTGCATTAGCAATCGCAATCGCAGCTATTGCAGGAGCATTATATTTATTCAAAGACTCCATCGCAGAAGTAGTTGCTAAAATCAAAGAAAAACTTGGGGCAGAAGAAGATTTTGATGAAGATGTAGCAGATGAAGATTTCGATGACGAAGAAATCTTTGCTGATAAAGATCGTGAATATGTCAACATCAAGATCGGAGATGATAGCGTTGAAGAAACTGCTGAAGAAGAAATTGAAGAAGCTTCCGAAGAAGTTATTGAAGAAGAAACTGAAGAAGCAGCTGAAGAAATTACTGAAGAATAATGAAAAAGCGGATTGATCAAATCAATCCGCTTTTTTATGTGTATATAATTCTAAAAATACTGTTCAATCATATGAGCAATGCCTTCATCATCATTCGATAATGTGATAAAATCAGCAACTGCTTTTACTTCATCTCTGGCATTGTCCATGGCAACCCCAAGCCCTGCAAATTCAATCATAGATTTGTCGTTCATACCATCACCGCAGGCAACTAAGTCTTCTTTTGTCATTCCAAGGTGTTCGAGAAGTTTTGCTAAAGAAGCTGCTTTATCAATTCCCTTTGGTGTGATTTCAAGGAAATATGGTGCAGAAGTAAAACATTCGCAGTACTGACTAAGTGCTGGTGTAATTGCATTCTGGATACGTACTAAATGTCTTGGATCTTCTAACATCATAAACTTTGGTACATCAATTTTTGCAAGTTCCATCTCAAAATTCCATGGTTCTACGATTCTCATACCATTGATATCTGCTTCAATCTTTGCATACATATCATGACGTTCTAAGCAAAGAAGATCTGCTCCACGATAAGTAACTAAGTTTGCGTAGAAGATTCTGGCAAGAGCAGCTACTCGCTGTGCCACTTCATCTGGAATTGTCTGAGAATGTAAAATCTCACCAGTTGCACAGTCTACAATCTGTCCGCCGTTAAATGGAAGTAAATATCCACCGTACTTTTTCAGTTCTAATTCTTCTTCTAATTTTACAATTCCGTGTGTTGGTCTTCCGGAAGCAAGTACGATTTTCACACCTTTTTCCTGAAGTTTCATAATAGCTTCTTTTGTTTTTGGTGGAATCACTTTCTGTGAATTGGTAAGTGTTCCATCCAAGTCAAAAGCAATCATCTTATATCCCATTAAATTATCCCTCCATAAAATACCTATTACAAAGATTATATCAGATATTTATTTTCCTCTCAATTGCAAAGAGTGGTATATTAATAGTGAAAACGATACGATTCTGTATCAGAAATGAGGTGACGTAGAACATTGAAAGCTTATGAACGCTTATTAGAATATGTGGTAATAAAAACTCCTAGCTGTGAAGCAAATGCTTCCTCTACTCCGTCAAGCAGCTGCCAGTTTGACCTTGCCTATGTACTAGCAGACGAGATGAAAGAACTAGGATTATCTGACGTTTATGTCAGTGACAAATGCTATGTTTATGGAAAACTTCCTGCAACTTCTGGTTACGAGAACATAGCCTGCATCGGTTTTATCGCACACATGGATACCGTCGAAGAATTCACCGAAGCGGCAATACACCCGGTTTTACATGAAAACTATGATGGAAATGATGTGATTTTAGGCGAGAGCGGACGTGTGATTGATGTGAAGACCTTTCCACATCTTCCTGATTTAAAAGGCCGTACATTAATTACAACAGATGGAAATACCGTATTAGGAGCGGATGATAAGGCAGGAATTGCAGAAATTCTGACTATGATTGAAGAATTGATTCATAATGACATTCCACACGGACCAATTGCAGTAGCATTTACACCAGATGAAGAGATTGGATCCGGAGCGGAAGATCTTGATCTCGCTCGTTTTGGGGCAAAATATGCATATACCTTAGACGGAGATACCGAAGGGGAAATCCAGTTTGAGAACTTTAACGCCTGCAGCGCGACATTTGACATCACCGGACTTTCTGTCCATCCGGGAGACAGTAAAGATAAGATGATAAACGCCTCCTTAGTTGCCATGGAAATCAATGGCATGCTTCCAGGAGCTGAGATTCCACGAAACACAGAAATGTATGAAGGTTTCTATCACCTGACAGATATGAAAGGGGATTGCGGAAAAGCCGAACTTCATTATATTGTAAGAGATCATGATGCCAGTCGTTTTGCATCCAGAAAAGAAACCTTAAAGCATATTGAAAAAATCATGAATGAAAAATGGGGTGCCGGTACAGTCAAGCTTACGCTAAAAGATCAGTACAAAAACATGTCTGAAATCATTCAGGATGGCAATATGCATCTAATTGATCATGCAAAGAAAGCATGTGAGTTAGCTGGAATTGTGCCAATTGTATCTCCAATTCGAGGTGGTACCGATGGTTGTCAATTAAGCTACCGAGGCCTTCCTTGTCCAAATCTTGGAACCGGCGGGCATGGATTCCATGGCCCATATGAACACATTACCGTAGAAGGGATGGATCTAGTGGTAAAGATGCTTGTAGAATTAGTAAAGTTAAACATGTAAAAAGGGGCTGCTGCTGCAGCCCCTATCTTAATATATTTTTATTCTATTAATATCCTTTTTTACTATAGATATACATAATTCCCTTTGCTTTTGTCTTTGTATTTTTATAGACTAAAGCCAAACAAACAGTTTTCTTTTTCAGTTTCATACCGTTACTCAAATCATAGCTATTGAAATTGGCATCATCTGCATAAAAATAACTGATTTTATAATCTGGTTTGATCTTGTAACTGATCGTTCCATTAAAATAATCTGGAGAAAGAACAACCTCAAGTTTTTTATCCATTTTTGATGTATAATCAACACCATCAATAACTAAGCTGTCAAATGGATTCACATACTTTTCAACGCTTACTTTACAAGTTTTCTTGTATGTTTTGCCCTTGATCGTAACCTTTAAAGTTAATGTAGTAGTTCCCTTACTCTTTGGATTAATTCCAATATATCCATAGTATTTTTTGCCTTCCTTAGCTGTGTATGCTTTTACTGTGGCAACAGATTTCTTACTGGAAGTGGCAGTCATCTTGATTTTACTAGAATAGGATGGTGTAATAAAATCCATTCCATATTCAGATGGACTACCTGCAATAAAGTGATAGGTTTTCTTAATTCCTGTAAATGGATTCTTTACTTTTGCAGATACATTCACAGATGATGTGCTAAGAAGCATTAACATGGTTGCAAAACAAAAAATTAATAATTTCAATGTTTTTTTCATTATCAAACTCCCCTTTCGCTTTTACTAATTTTTACATTTTACCCATATATTATACCATTTCACTTTTATCAACGCAACTCAATTAACTCTTCATAAATTTTAATCACTGCTTCAGCAAAATTGCCCGTAGAAAACCGCATGCGATTTTCCTTTACATGCTTTTTCATTGCTTCACGCAGCTGTGCATTTTCTCTGTATTCATCTAAGTAGAAATAGAAATCCAGCTCATCTTTGTACTGCCAGCCGTTGATTCCATTTTCCACGATGCCATCTAAGCAGCTGTCCTTGCGGCAAAGAAGGGGAACTCCCGCGGAAAGTGCTTCAATATAAGTAAGTCCCTGTGTCTCACTGATGGAAGCATTTACAAAAAGATCACCAAGATGATAATAATTATTTACTTCCGCTGGATTTACTTTTCCAGTAAAGACTACATAATCTTCAATTCCATAGTTTCGGATCATCTCTTCCATCTGAGGACGATATGGACCGTCTCCAACAACTAAAAAATAGATGTCGTCATGGGCGAGATTCTTCATATAGCCAAGAATTTCGCTTAAGTTTTTCTCCTGAGCGAGTCTGCCGATGGAAATCAATACCATAGCATCTTCTGGAATGCCTAATTCTTTCTTTTTTGCATCGATCCAGGATTTTTCCGGAATGTTCGCAAATCGCTCCACTTCAATTCCCGTCGGAATGACAGAAATTGGCTTGGTAATTCCATAGGTGCGAAGAAGATCTTCCACCTTTTTGGATGGAGTAATGACGTGATCAAACTTATTGACGGTTCTTTTAGAAAACTGCTTTGCCATCTGATGACTAAGCAAATGACTAAGATGATTTCCCGGAATGAGATACTGTGCATAATATTCATATACCGTATGATAGGTATGAATCACTGGTGCACCGCAGGCTCTGGCAATAAATCTTGCTGGTTTGTAAGTAGAAATCTCACACTGAGAATGCACTACATCTGGTTTCCATTCTATGATATGTCGAATATATTTTTTATATTTTGGGAAGCGAAGGATTGCATCCGGATACACTCTGGATACATCGATGGATGGTAGATAGGTAACATTGCCCTCTGTTCCGACTTCTGCCCCACCTTGTGCTAAGGTAAGCACTTTCACATCGTGTCCACGCATTTCTAATTCATTTTTCAAATTCAGGACTGAAGTAACTACACCATTGACTGCTGGCTTGTACCAGTCCGTAGTAATTAAAACTTTCATTCTAGCCTCTTTTATTTATAAAAAACTGTTCATTGATTCCTTTTTATTATCTAATATGATAGGTGAAAGCAAATGCTTTCGTCAAGGTAAAAACTCTTACAATTATCTTAAGCCATTACTGACTCTATTTTTCTTCTTAAGATATAATAGCACACGAGCTGAGCGCTTGCAGTAATAATCCAGGAAATTGGATAGGAGATATATAAGGATTCTAATGTATGCACATGGGTAAAGATTAAGAAAATCCAGAAGAATCGAAAGCCTACCACACCAATGATATGAATGATCATCGGCTGGATGGAATAACCCATTCCTCTTGTCACACCCGGAACCATATCCATAATGCCACAAAGTGCATATGGCACACAGATGATAGATACATTAATAATGCCCACTGCGATTACCTTCGGATCTGCGGAATAGATGCCTAGAATCTGATGTGCAAATGTATAGCAAAGGACACCAAGACTTGTCTCTAACACAATTTCAAGGACGACACAGGCACCGAGTATTTTATCGATACGCTTATAATTTTTTACTCCTGCATTCTGAGAAGCAAAGCTAAGTCCTGTCTGGGTAATGGAGTTACATGCCATATATAAAAATCCATTCAGGTTATTGGCTGCCGTATTGCCCGCAATCGCAACCGTTCCAAAGCTGTTGATTGACGACTGAATCAGTGCATTTGACACATTGACCAGCATGGACTGTAGTCCTGCCGGAAGACCAATTCGAAGAATGTGCCCGAAAATGCTTCCATTAATGCGTATCTTTCTCACATCAAAATGATAGCTTCCTTCTGCTTTCATCAGACACCTTGCGGTAAGAATGGAAGAAACGAACTGCGATAACACGGTTCCTGCGGCCACTCCAATGACACCAAGATGGAAAACGATCACTAATATCAGATTCAGGAATACATTGCAGATACCTGCAACGATCAGATAATACATTGGTCTTTTTGTATCCCCAATCGCTCGAAGAACGGCAGAGCCAAAATTATAAGTCATCAAAAATGGCATTCCCAAGAAATAAATGCGCATATAAAGCTCTGACTTAGAAATGATATCCGCTGGTGTTTTCATCAGCATCAAGGCTGGTCTTGTAATCCCATTACCAACAAACACCATCATAATCCCTAGCAAAAGGGCTGTCCCGTAAGCAGTATGAACGATTTCCTGCATATAGTCTTCGTCTTTGGTTGCAAATGCACCGCCTGCTAATACATTTACCCCCATGGAAATTCCTACAAAGAGAGTAATGCATACATTAATCAGCGATGTTGTTGCACCAACCGCCGCCAGGGAATCGCTCCCGGCAAATCGCCCAACCACAATGATATCCACCGCATTAAAGAGAAGCTGAAGCATCCCGGATAAGGCAAGTGGAATCGCAAATATTATCAATTTTGAAAATAATGGTCCGTTCACCATGTCGATTTCATATTTGTTGTTTTTGTTCATATATTTTCAAATCTTTCTCTTATTTTCACCTTTATTATTTTAAGGCAAAAAGAAAGAGGATGCAATGCGCAATAAAAAAGGACCAGTTTTTCAAACTGGTCCCAATTTTGCTTAGTGTTTATGATACATAGATTTTTCCTCGTATTTAGGTTCGCAGGTAAGGTTGATACCTAATTTCTTGAAGATCTGTTCATCTACGGAAGAAAGAAGTACGCTTGTATGAGCTTCGCAGCCTTTTAATTTTGGAAGCTGTTCAAGTGCTTTTCTAGCCATATCATTAGTTGCAGCAGATGCGGAAAGTGCGATTAAGATTTCATCCATGTGAAGTCTTGGGTTTCTGCTTCCTAAATAGTCAATCTTTAAGGTCTGAATTGGTTCAATTGCCACTGGAGAAACTAATTTTAAGTTGTGGTCAATGTCGCCTAATACTTTGATTGCATTTAATAAAAGTGCTGCAGAGGATCCTAATAAATCGCTGGTTCTTCCTGTTACGATTGTTCCATCAGGAAGTTCTAAAGCTGCTGCAGGACCTCCTGTTTCTTCTTCTGCATCAAGGGCTGCGCCTACTACTTTACGGTCACTGATTGTAACCTTAGCCTGACGCATTAAGGATTCTAATTTAAACTGGTCATCTTTGGATTCACCAGTACGTCTCTTGTCGCATAAGCATTTGAAATAGCGGCGGATGATTTCCTGCTGAGAAGCTTCGCAGCATGCTTCATCATCACAAATACAGTTACCAGCCATGTTAACACCCATGTCAGTTGGGGATTTGTATGGGCTTTCACCGTAAATTAATTCAAACATCGCATTTACAACAGGGAAGATTTCAATGTCACGGTTGTAGTTAACGGTTGTTTCTCCATATGCTTCTAAATGGAAGGAGTCAATCATGTTAACGTCATTTAAATCTGCTGTTGCTGCTTCATAAGCTAAGTTTACAGGATGTTTTAATGGAATATTCCAGATTGGGAATGTTTCAAATTTTGCATATCCTGCTTTTACGCCGCGCTTATGTTCATGGTATAACTGAGAAAGACAGGTAGCCATCTTACCACTTCCTGGTCCAGGAGCTGTGATTACTACTAATGGTCTTTCTGTTTCAATATAATCATTCTTACCATATCCATCATCAGATACGATATATTCTACATTGCCAGGGTATCCTGGAATCTTATAGTGACGGTAAGATTTAATGTTAAGTTCAGCAAGTCTCTTTTCAAAGCTTTCTGCTGCTGGCTGATCTGCAAATTTTGTAAGGCAGACACTGCCAACAAATAATCCAACGGAACGGAATGCATCGATTAATCGTAATACATCCATGTCATAAGTAATTCCATAGTCGCCTCGAATCTTGTTGGATTCAATGTCTTCTGCACTGATTACAACAACGATTTCAGCCTGGTCCTTTAATTGAAGTAACATCTGTAACTTGGAATCTGGTTCAAAGCCTGGTAAAACACGGGATGCATGGTAGTCATCAAATAATTTTCCACCAAACTCTAAATATAATTTATCACCAAATGTTGCAATTCGATCTCTGATATGCTCAGACTGCATGCTCAGATATTTGTCATTATCAAATCCGATTTTCATTGCCTTCAATCTCCTTTAAAATAAAATTCCATTATTTATTTCATTTTTTCATTCATAAACTTTACATATTTTCGATTACGCAAAAATTTACATACTATTTATAATAATCTCATTCAAGTTAAAACACAAGAAAAATCTATCTTGTTTCTGCAAGACTTAATAATCGAAACTTCTTCTACATCTTTATGAATTCAAATATATGACTATTCGCTTACACCAAGTACATGCTTTACGAAATTTTGTCCAAATAAATCTTCATCCTTTACAAATACAGCCATATGTAGCGGATCCTCGCTTCGATTTTTAAAGGATGGATATAAAAAGCCATATTCTGGTGTTCCAACCACATAGTCCCCTTCCCATGGAGCAATGGTACAGATTAAAAACTGATATACCTCTTCGGAGTCCTCAAGGCGTGCTCCGTCGGAAGATTTCATGATGATATCATAGGTTCCATGAAAGAGATAAATCGCATACTGCCCCCGAAGATCCATCTTCTCGGCCAGCTGTTCATAGAAAATCTCCATCATCTCATCATTCTTAAGCCCCACAGAATTTAAGCTGTTAAGAAGCATTGCCATCTCCTTAGAATCATCATTATTTCCAGGAAATACATACTCAATGAGTTCATCATTTGTCCTGGCAAATGGAATTGTCTTGGCGATTTTCAAATTATATTGCTTATCATGGTGATTCAGTTTTAAAAAGTTGGTGTTAAATGTGCCGTCCACATAGCCTTCTTCATCTAAATAGCAGCCTGCAATTCTTGTAAAACAGGTTCTTGAAGGCGTCATGCGTCTGGTCAGTTCTAACATATCATCCCTGTTGATCATGCATCTATTCTCCAAATGTTACTTCTTTGATTACAAATGGTACTACGTCTTTTACTGCATCTTTTGAGGTAATCACAGTGTCATCATTGTCAATGTCGATTAAGATATATTTGTCATTGCCCATGCCAAGCTCTTTCATATAAGTAAGCTGGCGAAGGCCGTGTCTTGTAATGATTCGTTCTTTTAAGTCTTTGTTGTCTTCATCCTTCATGGCAAATACGCAGTCTACACATGCCTGGTCAACTGCTAAGATGTCTGTGGAAGCTAAAATTCCAACATTTGGTGTAACAACTGGTGCTGCTGCCACGCCTTCACAGTCACAGGATACGCTCATATTACGCATTACATTGATAAATGTGATATTCTTGCCAAAATAATCTACGGTTGCCTTAGAGGATTCTACCATGCGTTCCATTAATTCTTCGCGGTCGATATCCCACATATTATCCTGATTTGGAGTCGTATGGATCATGCCTTTGCCAACTCTTCCGTCTGCAATACCAATCCCAATATTTTTATTGGATCCACCAAATCCGCCCATGGCATGTCCTTTAAAATGAGTTAAAACAAATAAGGAATCGTAGTTGGTAATATTCTTGCCCATGGACATCGCATCGAACCATTTGCCGTCTTTTACTGGTAACATAACGGTTCCATCTGCATCTAAAATATCAACCGGTGCAAATGTCCAGCCGTTTACTTCTAAGGTTTCACGATGCTGCTCGGTAGTATAACGGTCGCCTTCGTAGTATGTGTTGGTTTCTACAATGGTTGCATCAGCTAATTCATTCTGAATGAGGGATTTTACCCATGGTCTTGGAATGATATTAGGACCATGCTTTTCACCTGTGTGAAGCTTAATTCCGATATTACCTTTCATATTGCCTTTTACACGATCATAAATTTTCTTAAGGCCTGCTCCGGATAAATCTCTTGTGAAATAAACAATGGATTCATTGCCTGTTCTTTCTTCATAAGAGATGTAGATATTTCCGCCTGTTCCTGGTGTAATGTTTTTGCTCATAATTTTATCCTCCCACAGTAGTTGTTCGTTTCATACCTAATAATTATTATATCAAAAAATGGGGTAATATTATAGAAAAAAAGAGTTTCGAAAGTTAGTGTATATTGAAAAAGTTTAGAATTGCCTAACTTATATACCTTGTGCTATATTATATCGAAAGTGAATATGGGAGGGACTTGTTTATGGATTATTCAATGAAAAATGGTAATTCCAGCGAAAACAAGGAATTATCAAAGAAAAATTTTACCGATATTGCAACCTATGTTTCAAAAATGAGCATCTTAGGCAACGTTTTGCTGTCAATCGTGAAGTTTCTTGCAGGTGTATTTGCACACTCAGGAGCTATGATTTCTGATGCTATCCACTCTTTATCTGATGTATTATCCTCGGTCATCGTCATCGTGGGCATTCGAATCGCCGCAAAGGATTCGGATAAAAATCACCCATATGGACATGAACGAATGGAGTGTATCGCAGCAATCGTACTATCCTTCGTCCTGCTCGCAACAGGATATGAAATTGGGAAATCTGCGGTTGAGCATATTGTTGGAGGCTCTTACAAGATCTTACATGCACCAGGACTTCTTGCACTTCTTGCCGCCATGGTTTCTATTGGTGTAAAAGAGGGAATGTTCTGGTATACAAGATACTATGCCAAAGCGATTGATTCTTCTGCTTTAATGGCAGATGCCTGGCACCATCGCTCGGATGCATTATCTTCCATCGGCGCACTGATTGGTATCGCCGGTGCCCGCATGGGTTATCCGATCATGGACCCACTTGCCAGCTTATTGATCTGTGGTTTTATCGCCAAGGCTGCTTATGAAATCTTTATGGATGCAGTTAGTAAATTAATTGACACATCGCTCGATTACAGAACCGAAATTCAGATGAAACAGACCATCGCATTTCGCGAAGGGGTTTATTCCATTGATATGTTCCAGACTCGAATGTTTGGAAGCAAGGTTTATGTTGATGTAGAAATTGGTGTAGACGGCAGTATGTCATTAGTGGAAGCACACCACATTGCCGAAGATGTACATAAGACGTTAGAGCATGAATTTCCAAAAATTAAGCATGTAATGGTACATGTAAATCCAATTGATATTACTGAAGATACCTGCACACCAGATTTGAGTAAGTTGATGTAGGAGAATTGGTGTGTTTAATTGGTGTGTTTTTATCATTATTACAGGAAATAGTTTAGGGCTACCGCGATGCGGTAGCCCTTTTTGTGTTTTAGCAAAGTATTTTAGTAAAATAGAATTACATTCCAAACTCTTCACATAAAGCTGCATAACGAACCTGTTCTTTTTCTTTTACAGCTTTAGAAGTATCATTTAAAGTGTGATGAATTACATCCGCATCTTTTAAGACTTCATCCATTGGTCCATCTACAACATGCTTATCATCATGATGGTAAATTGCTGAACAGATAATATCGTTTTCTTCTGCTGTAGTTACGGCAAGCTTTTCAAGAATTTCTCTCGCTTGATCTGCACCTTTATGAGCATGATCATTATAAGTACCAGCTGTATAAGCATAAATATCATGTAACATACCTGCCATAGAAGCAAGCTCTTCATTCTCCCCACGCTTTTTCGCAATCATAGTTGCTGCTAAAGATACCCCATAAAGATGAGCAATTGCATTCACCATCTTATCAGGATTTTCCATTTTTAATAATTCAACATTAATCTGCGCACGTAATTCCTTTAAACGACTCATAGCACTTCTCCTTTTCATTCATTCTTCTTTCTAATCGATCAAACAAATACCTATTCACATTATACCATGCACAACTTACTTTTAGAAAAAAATAGAGAAGAATTATGAAAACCAAGGTTTGCTATGTTTTCATGATTCTTCTCTATTTTACGTAGTAAGTTGTGCATGAAATTCTATCAAGTGTATAGAAATCTACCACCCATAGTTCTCAGCAATCTTATCTGCAACCTGAGATAAAATAATAGATGCAAACATGACTGCACATCCTACAATTTCACGGCCAATTAAGGTTTCGTGAAGGATGATTGCTGCTGCAATGACAGCAAATACGGATTCCATACTCATTAAGATTGAAGCTACGGTAGCTTCTGCATACTTCTGTCCAATCATCTGGGTTGTGTATGCAATGCCACAGCTTAAAATACCTGCATATAATAATGGGCCTGCTGCACTTAAGATAGCATCCATGCTAGGCTGTTCAAAGATGAACATGCAAATGCAGGACATAATACCAGCTACAAAGAACTGAACACAAGAAAGTGTGATGGAATCTGCTTCCTCAACAAATCTCTCGATCAGTAAAATGTGAACTGCATAAGCAAGTGCACATAAAAGTGCAAGAATATCACCCTTATTGATATTTAACATATCGCCCGGTGTGATACACAAATAGAATAAACCAACCAATGCAAAAGCCACACTCAGCCATTTTAATCGTGAGACCTTCTTTCCAATGAGCATACCAAACAATGCTACAAAAAAGATATAAAAGGCTGTGATAAATGCAATCTTGCCGGCTGTAGAATAGTAAAATGCAAACTGCTGCAAGTTACTAGCGATAAAAAATACAACACCTAAAACCAGGCCGTATTTTATTTCCTCAATAATACCGTCCATGTGAACGGAATGTTCATAATCTGTCCAGTCGCGTTTTGCTCTGCTAAGACCTCTTCTTCCTACTATTATAATCGGAGTCAGTACAAGTGCCCCCATAACCGTACGAATACCATTAAAGGTAAATGCACCAACATGCTCCATTCCAAGACTCTGGGATACGAAAGAACATCCCCAGATCAATGCGGTAAGAAGAAGTAACAAAACCCCCTGAATACTTGTCTGTTTTTTTCTTCTCATAGTTTTTTGCCGTAAAATAATCCTCTCTTAAGTTACACTCAATTCCTAGTGGTGGAATAAACGAAGTCCAGTAAAGGACATTACCATGTCATATTTGTTACATGTTTCAATAACATTATCATCACGGATAGATCCACCAGGCTGTGCAACATATTTTACACCACTCTTATGAGCACGTTCAATGTTATCACCAAATGGGAAGAATGCGTCAGATCCTAAAGCAACGTCTGTTAATTCATCTAACCATGCACGTTTTTCTTCTCTTGTAAATACAGCTGGTTTTTCTGTAAATACTCTTTCCCATGCGCCATCTGCTAAGATGTCTTCATATTCTTCACCGATGTAAAGGTCAATTGCATTGTCACGGTCTGCACGACGAACATCTTCTTTGAAAGGAAGACCCATAACCTGTGGAGACTGACGTAACCACCAGTTATTTGCTTTATCACCTGCAAGACGTGTACAGTGGATACGAGACTGCTGACCAGCACCGATACCGATTGCCTGTCCACCCTTTACATAACATACAGAGTTAGACTGAGTATATTTTAATGTGATCATAGAGATTGCTAAATCAATCTTAGCAGCTTCTGTTAAGTCTTTGTTTTCTGTCACGATATTTGCAAAAAATGCATCGTCAATGTTTAATTCGTTACGTCCCTGTTCAAATGTAATACCAAATACCTGTTTCTTTTCAAGTGGAGCTGGTACATATTCAGGATCGATTTTGATTACATTGTAGTTGCCACGTTTTTTGGATTTTAAGATTTCAAGTGCTTCTGGTTCGTATCCTGGAGCAATTACTCCGTCAGATACTTCTGGTTTGATCAATAATGCAGTTGCAACGTCACAAACATCAGATAAAGCAATGAAATCACCATAGGAAGACATACGGTCAGCACCACGCGCTCTTGCATAAGCATTTGCAAGTGGAGTTAACTCGATTGTTTCGTCTACCCAGTAGATTTTCTTTAATGTATCAGAAAGTGGAAGACCTACTGCCGCACCTGCTGGAGATACGTGTTTGAAAGAAGTCGCTGCAGGAAGACCTGTTGCTTTCTTTAATTCACTAACTAATAACCAACCGTTAAATGCATCTAAAAAGTTGATGTAACCAGGACGGCCGCATAATACTTCGATAGGAAGATCGGAACCATCCTCCATAAAGATTCTGGAAGGTTTCTGGTTAGGGTTACAGCCATACTTTAATTCTAATTCGTTCATGATAATCCTCCGATTATTTGTTTTTGTTTACGATTCTTGTTTCATATTCGCCTGTTGCAAGGTCGATATAACGTACAAATAAAGAAACTTTGTTATCTTCATTTAAGCTTGTCCAAAGCATTTCTGTGTAAGCATCGATATCATCCGCAACATCTACTAACTTTGGTTCACCTTCAAAGCTTGGTAATGGATTTCCATCATGCATATATGTATGGATAAAATGTCCTTCTCCTGCTACAGGATTTGTGTAAGCAAATGTGTAGCGATTGCATGCGTCAGAATTGCCATTGTTGCTCTTTAAGATAGACATAGCGTAATTGTATGTACCTTCAGAAATATGCATAACAGCAGAAATTCTAGGTGTGTAGTTTGGAGCATCCGGCTCAAACTCACGTGTGCGAAGAGACTGTTCAAATGTAAGCTGTTTATCAAGTCCTTCATAGATT
>JAKSRP010000019.1 GCA_024403555.1 Lachnospiraceae bacterium
GACATCCTTTTCCATAAAATTCACCTGTAAATTACTTTAATTTAATCTGGTCAACGCGGTCATTAAAGCCAACAAAATATTCTCTTCCCTTGTTGCCCGGAATAATCTGTGCGAGTTTATTCGAGAACTTGTAATCGAAAATCTTGCTGCCTCTGATGCTATATATAGCACTTCTGTAAGAGCCTGTCAATGTAACCGTATCTCCAACCAATGTCATATCAGCATATTCTTCATCCACACCACAAAGGCCAACACGGTTCCCATTCTTACTGAATACTTCTAATGTATAGTTGCCGTCTTTTTCCTCAGCACCACGTTCACGAACAACCGCAAAATGCTCATCGTCATAAGCAATACTCTTTAAATTGCTGCCAAGAATAATTTCTTTTGTTTCTTTAATTTTCTTGCCAACCTGATAAACCTGAATACGGTCATCACCAAAAGCCACCACTGTTGATTCGCCAATGAATGCAACGGTAGGAACAATCGTATTGTTCAGATCAAATCCGCCGAGCAAATGCTTCGTCTCTTCACCTTTTTCACTAAAATCATAGAAGGTGAGGCTATTTTTTGTGGTCAGTCCATCTACAATAAAATAACTTACACAAAGAGTTTTCCCATTTGGAGAAAGTGTCATATCCAGCGGAAAACCATTTTCATCGATGGTGGTCTTCACACCTACTAACTTTTCAGAATTTTCATTATACATTTCAATATAATTTGTTTTGGATGCTCTTGTAATCAACGCAAAAATACCCTGATTTGACAATTCGACATCCATAACCGGATGCCCGGAAACAAATGATTTTTTCTCTCCATTCTTATCATAAAGAGAAACTTTGACATCTTCTTTGTCTGCAATAACAACATAATTGCCCGCCACACGAACCAGCGGATTTTTCGCTGAACATGTACTATCCCATACTTTCGTTCCATTATATTTATAGTAGGTAACAGTATTCGTTGTATAACGAATAAAGCCTTGTCGATATGGTACCATGCTAGGAAGTGCACTTGCTTCTTCTGTCACTGTCTGCAATTTATGATAGCCACGGTAATAACGATGCTGATAAGCAAACATAGCGAGCAAAAGCATCAATACAGCCAAGCCCCCCATAAAAATACGGTATCGAAGGAAAAATCTATTCTTTCGCTGCGCCTGAACCATATTCTGCGCTGTATTTGTAAAAACCGAAAATTTTGTTTGCATCAAAAATACCCCTTTTAATATGAATTACAAATGTAA
The DNA here is from genome assembly GCA_024403555.1 of Lachnospiraceae bacterium. GTDB lineage: Bacteria > Bacillota > Clostridia > Lachnospirales > Lachnospiraceae > Fimousia. The sequence continues at coordinate 1,247 of JAKSRP010000019.1, forward strand.
TTTAAAATCGCCACCTTTGATGACGCCATCTTTCACTAAGAATTTCGCAATAAATTTTGTCACAACAGCCGGAAGAACGAAACATACCAAGAAGATTTCGATCAAGGAAAATAAATCATCACGACCATTTGCAACCATATCGCGATAAGCCATAACCGGCCCTAAAAATGCAGTATTACCAATACCTGCTGCTTCCGGACCGCATGTGATACGGAATATACAGGTTGAAATAGGTCCCATAATTCCACTTGCCACAACTGTCGGAATGAGAATGAGCATTTTTTTCATAATATTAGGAAGCTGTAACTTAGAGGTTCCCACTGCCTGTGCGAGAAAACCACCAATATTATTATCTTTAATACCAATTACCGCAAATCCGATCATATGTGTACAACAACCAATAAGTGCTGCTCCGCCTGCTAATCCATTTAAATTCAAAGAGATTGCAAGTGCTGTTGCACTAAGTGGTAAAGTAAATACCAGACCCATCAAAGCTGCTACACAAATTCCCATGACAAATGGAGATTTGCCAGTTGCCCATGTAATCATCACGCCAATTCTCGCCATAACCTGAGAAATAGGATGTCCAATCCACAAACCAGCTGCTCCACCTAAAAAAATGGACACAAGTGGTGTTAAGAAAGCGGCAAATGGTGTCTTGCCATTTAAAATCTGTCCTACCTGAAGTGCAACAAAGGCAGCAATAAATGCACCTAATGGTTCTCCTGCACCTTCAAAAACAACTTTTCCTGAACTGATCATGTCCGTAGAAAGAATCGGCTGGGCATATGAGCCAATCATTCCTGCGATTGCCCCACAAATGGATACCATTGGTCCCTGTTTATACTTGGCTGCCATGCCAATACCAATGCCTGCCCCCATTAAAATCTTTAAAACATCTGCTATTTGTACTACATATTTTGCATATGAAGCACTCGATAAACCTGCGAGCTGGGATAAAATTGTTCCTATAATCAATGTAACAAATATTCCGTTGGCCATTCCTGCCAACCCATCGACAAATATTTTGTCGTACCATTTTTTAATCATAGTGTCTTTATCCTCCAAAAAATTTAAAAAAGTACATGGTTAATTTACATTATATCATACTCACGATATAATAGTAACATATTATTATTGGAAGGAGAACCATCATGTTTCGTATGTGGGGAAAAATAATGAAGAGCAACCGTCTTGTAAAAGATACGGTGATTGAAATTCCATATAATCCTGATATGAGCCGAACCGCAAAAGTTTTTGACTCTTTAGAAAAAATTTGCTATGAATTTGATCTTAGCAACCCAATCTGGCTTGAATCCACCAAAAAGGACTTTATGTACCATAGCAAATGTCGCTTTTATTCTGATAACTTTATCGAAGAAATTGACTTTGACTACCTGGAAATGCAGGTATTAGAAGAAGAATATTAATCATGTAATACAAAAAAATCGCAGCTTATTTGCTGCGATTTTTTATTGCGTGAATTTTTTCAAGTTTTTCAATGAAGGTGTCTACTACAACCGCTGCGGTTTCTTCATTGACATCGTATTCTGCGAGAATGGTTCCCATTAACTGTTCTCTTGTTGTTTCCTGCTCTAATTCGCTCCATAAAAGAAGTCCTGTTGCAGTTAATGAAATCTTTTCGCCAGCAGAATCTTCGTTTTTTGATGTGAGCACGCGCTCGCCATCAACCTCTTTTACGATAAAATCTTCTGTCCCTTTCATATAAATACCTCTTTGCTACCTTTCTTCTTTTGACACCGAATTTGTGCCTGGTTATTTTTATTCCAGTTTTATCTCAATTTTAATTTTATCTATTATTAATTTTTACCTGTAGAACCAAATCCACCACGATCTGTATCTTCTAATAAATCCACTTCCTCGAACTGAAGCTGTGGCTGATTCTTCATGATTCTGAACTGACAGATACGGTCTCCTACATGAATTTCTGTATCTCTCATAGCAAGTGCCGGGAATCTCCAGATGTCATTCGTTCCACTGTAGCTATTATCGATCACACCCTGAGAGTTTGCCTGTAAGATACCCCAGGTTTTAAATGTAGAACTTCTTGGAAGTACATGCGCTTCGTATCCATCTGGTAATTTCATAGATACACCAAGACTGATCAGTTTAAAGTCTCCCTGCTTCATTACGACATCTTCTGCTGCGCGAAGATCAATCCAGTCAGACTTTCCTTCTATATAAGTAAGTTTTTCAATTTTATCACTATGATATTTAATCTTAATTGTTTTACTCATTGTTCCTATGACTCCCATTATTTTTTACCATATCATTTTAGCATAAAATCAATCATTAGAGAAGCATTTTACCAAAACAGTCATAGAAACATATTTCAATGTTACTATCTTTCGTTGAAAAATGTAGTTGTTTTTAGTATAATATGTATAAATAGTGTTAATTAAAACATATGAATAAGGAGGGCATTTTCCAATGGTTGCATGGAACAATCTGGATACATTAGTATCCTACAAAAAACTTACAGAACTTGCTAAAGTTGATATCAAAGAAGCTATGACTGGCGAAAAAGGTGCAGAACGTGTTAAAAAATACAGCGTACCTATGGCAGAAGGAATGGCTTACAACTTTGGTGCAAAACAGGTTGATGATGATATTATTGCTTGCTTAGCTGAATTAGCTGAAGAAGCTCAGTTAGTAGACAAATATCAGGAATTATTAAACGGTGAAATCATCAACACAGGCGAAGGTCGTATGGTTCTTCATCAGTTATGCCGTGGCCAGCTTGGTACAGACGTATTTGAAGGTGAAGTTAACAAACGTACTTTCTACTCTGACGTACAGAAAGCAATCGCTGAATTCGCTAACAAAGTTCACGCTGGTGAAATCGTAGCAGAAGATGGTCAGCCATATAACACAGTAGTACAGATCGGTATCGGTGGTTCTGACTTAGGTCCTCGTGCTTTATATCTTGCACTTGAAAACTGGGCTAAGACAAACAATACACTTAAGATGGAAGCTAAATTCATCTCCAACGTAGACCCTGATGATGCAGCTGCAGTTATCAAATCTACAGATTTAGCTCACGCTTTATTTATCGTTGTTTCCAAATCCGGTACAACTCTTGAAACATTAACAAACGAAACATTCGTAAAGAACGCTTTAGTAGCAGCTGGTTTAGATCCTAAGAAACATATGCTTGCTTGTACATCCGCTACATCTCCACTTGCTCAGGGTGAAGATTATATGGCAGCATTCTTCATGGATAACTTCATCGGTGGACGTTTCTCCTCCAGTTCTTCTGTAGGTGGAGCAGTTCTTTCCTTAGCATTCGGACCAGAAGTATTTGGTGCAATCCTTGACGGTGCTCATGAATCTGATAAAACAGCTCAGAACGCTGACATTTGGGCTAACCCAGCTATGATGGATGCTTTAATTGGTGTTTATGAAAGAACAGTTCTTGGACATGCTACAACAGCAGTTCTTCCATACTCTCAGGCACTTATCCGTTTCCCAGCTCATTTACAGCAGTTAGATATGGAATCCAATGGTAAATCTGTAAACCGTTATGGCGAACCAGTTAACTACCAGACAGGTCCTATCATCTTTGGTGAACCAGGAACAAACGGACAGCATTCCTTCTATCAGTTAATGCATCAGGGAACAACAATCATTCCTGCACAGTTCGTTGGATTCAAAGAAAGCCAGATTGGTATGGATGATGTAATCGAAGGTTCCACATCCCAGGCTAAATTAAAAGCTAACGTAGCAGCTCAGATTGTTGCTTTCGCATGTGGTAAAGACGATGAAGATAAGAACAAAGAATTCAAGGGCGGACGTCCATCTTCTATCATCATTGGCGATCAGCTTACACCAAGATCTTTAGGTGCATTCCTTGCTCACTTCGAAAACAAGATCATGTTCCAGGGATTTACATGGAACGTTAACTCCTTCGACCAGGAAGGTGTTCAGTTAGGTAAAGTTCTTGCTAAGAAAGTACTTGCAAAAGATACAGACGGAGCTTTAGCTGTATACAGCGATTTATTAGAAATCTAATTTGATTTGTAAATCATAAAATTCTTAAGGCGTGGCCATTTAGGTCACGCCTTTTTTTGTTGAAATACAAAAAATCCAGGCAAAGCCTGGATTTTTATAAATTCAATCATTATTGTATCTTCTTATAAATTCTTAAACATCTCTTCTAATAATTTTACTGTATGAACGATTGCAGCATGTTCAAACTCTGCATAGTTCATCTCAGCGCTGTGGTCTGCTTTATCAGAGATTGCACGAACAACTACAAATGGAATATTGTTAAGGTATGCAACCTGAGCCATACTTGCACCTTCCATCTCTGCACAATATCCACCAAATGTATCAATTAAGTGTTTTTTCACGTCATCAGAACTAATAAACTGGTCTCCACTTACTACACGGCCAACATAAACAGAAATTTCAGGATTAACCTTTTCGCAAGCTGCCTTAGCTTTTTCAATTAATACAGGATCACCTTTAAAAATGGACTGTTCCATACGAGGAATCACACCTAATTCATATCCAAAACCTGTTGCATCCATATCATGCTGAAGTGCATCTTCAGAAAGAACAATATCACCAATGTTGATTAGTCCGTAAAGTCCACCTGCAACACCTGTGTTGATCAATGCATCTACTCCATATACACTTGCTAAAATCTGTGTACATGCAGCCATATTAACTTTACCGATTCCACTCATAACTACAACTGCTTTTTTATCCCATAAGATTCCATCATAAAAATCCATGCCAGCAATTGTTGTCTTTTTCACATCTTCCATAGCAGCAATTAACTGTGCTACTTCTTCATCCATAGCACCAATGATACCAATATAATTCATAATTTATTACTCCTTACCATCTTCTTTCCTATAATATAGCATGATTTTCATCCATACAAATGAATTTTTTATGAATAAATAGTGAATATTCACTTTTTATTCACTATTTTCACTATATTTTTCACTCAAAACTTTTTTATTCAATTCATATCGAAAGATTTTTATTTGTGATATAATATGAATAACTATGTATACAAATAATTGAAATGGAGGATTTTCAAATGATTTATAGAACAAAAGGTGTATGCTCTTCCATGATTGAATTTGAAGTGGAAGATGGCATTTTAACAGAATGTAAATTTACAGGCGGCTGCATGGGTAACACACAGGGTGTTGCTGCTCTAGCAAAAGGTCGTCCAGTTGAAGAAGTAATCAATACATTAGAAGGTATCAAATGCGGATTCCGCAAAACTTCCTGTCCAGACCAGCTTGCACAGGCATTAAAAGCTGCACAGTAACATTTACCTTATTACGATTACAATTGGAGAATAAATAATGGCACGCAAACGTAAAAAAAGAATTATCTTAACTGGTGGCGGTACTGCAGGACATGTTACTCCTAATATCGCTCTTATGCCAGAATTAAAGAAAAAAGGATTTGATATCCGCTACATCGGTTCCTACAACGGTATCGAAAAAGAAATGATTGAAACATTAGGCGTTCCTTACTATGGAATTTCTTCCGGTAAGCTTCGTAGATATTTTGATTTAAAGAACTTTACTGATCCATTCCGAATCATTAAGGGATACTTTGAAGCAAGACTTTTAATGAGTAAATTAAAACCATCCGTTGTATTTTCCAAAGGTGGTTTCGTAACTGTTCCAGTTGTTCTTGCTGCAAAACACAAGAAGATTCCGGTAATTATCCATGAATCTGATATGACACCAGGTCTTGCTGATAAATTAGCTCTTCCTAGTGCTTCCAAGGTCTGCTGCAACTTCCCGGAAACCTTAAAATATCTTCCAGACGGCAAAGCAGTCTTAACAGGCTCTCCAATCCGTCAGGAATTATTCAGCGGCGATAAAGCAAAAGGATTAGAATTCTGTGGATTTAACGAAGAAAAACCTGTTCTTCTCATCATGGGTGGTTCCTTAGGTTCCGTAGCAATCAACAATGCTGTTCGTGGATCTTTAGACAAGCTTCTTGAAACATTCCAGATTGCTCACTTATGTGGAAAAGGTAATTTAGATGAAAGCTTAACAGATAAAGAAGGCTATGCACAGTTTGAATTCGTATCTGACGAGCTGACAGATTTATTTGCCTGCACAGATATGATGATTTCAAGAGCTGGTGCAAATGCGATTTGCGAAATCTTAGCACTTCGTAAACCAAATGTATTAATTCCTCTTTCTGCTGCAGCAAGCCGTGGAGACCAGATTTTAAATGCAGGATCCTTTGAAAAACAGGGATACAGCTATGTAATTCAGGAAGAAGATGTAACAGACAAGACTCTTCTTGATGCAGTAGATGAAGTATTTACAAACAAAGATAAATACATTGAAGCCATGAACAAGAGTGATCTTGCTGATCCTATCGGAACAATCATGGGACTAATCACAAAATTAGCGAAATAAATTAAAAAGCTCCGCGAGAATATCTCGCGGAGCGATTTTTTTATTAGCAGATTTCTGCTCCTGGTGGCATATCTTTTTCTGGTGTCATAAGACTTAAGTTTCCTTTTTCGTCTTCTGCACAGAGTAACATACCTTCGGATAATACGCCAGCTAACTTAGCAGGTTTTAAGTTTACTAATACCATAACTTTTTTGCCTACCATTTCTTCTGGTGTGTAATGTCCTTTGATACCGGATACAATCTGTTTTACAGAAGAACCAATCTTAACCTGAGAGCATAAGAGTTTTTTGGATTTCTTCACTTCTTCACAAGCGATGATTTCACCTACCTGGAACTGCATCTTTTCAAAGTCTGGGAATTTGATCTGTTCTTTTGGTTCGATGTCGATGAACGGACCTTCTGCAGCTAATTTCTGTTTTCTCTGCATCTCTTCCACTTCAGCCATAACTTCTTTCATATCAAGACGTTTGAATAAGATTTCTGGTTTTTCTGTTACTTTTGTACCGTTTTTGTATACGCCAAATGTATCTAACTCTTCAAATGTTTTCTTTTCTGCATTTAACTGAGCTAAAATCTTTTCTGTTGTTTCAGGCATATATGGTTCTAATAATGTAGCACCTGTTACGATACCTTCTACTAAGTTATATAAAACAGTTGCAAGTCTGTCCTGTTTTTCAGGATCTTTTGCAAGTGCCCATGGCATTGTTTCGTCGATGTATTTATTGCATCTCTTGAATAATGCGAAGATTTCTGTTACGGAATCAGCAACACGAAGCTTAGACATCTTTTCTACACATTTTGCTTTTGTTCCTGTAACAACTGCTTTAAGATCTGCATCTACGTCTTCTACTACGCCTCTGTCTTCTACAATACCACCAAAGTATTTGTTAGACATGGAGATTGTACGATTTACTAAGTTACCAAGAACATTAGCAAGGTCAGAGTTAAGACGTTCTACTAAGAGTTCCCAGGAAATGACACCATCATTTTCAAATGGCATTTCGTGGATTACAAAGTAACGAACTGCATCTACGCCAAATAATTCTGCAAGATCATCTGCATAAATTACATTACCTTTGGATTTACTCATCTTACCATCACTCTGGATTAACCATGGATGACCAAATACCTGTTTTGGAAGTGGTAAATCGAGTGCCATTAAGAAGATTGGCCAGTAAATAGTATGGAAACGGATGATATCCTTACCGATTAAGTGTAAGTCTGCAGGCCAGTTCTTGTTAAAGAATTCATCCTGTTCTGCCTTATCAAGATCGTAACCGATACCTGTGATGTAGTTTGTTAAAGCATCTAACCATACATAAGTAACATGCTTTGGATCAAAGTCTACTGGAATACCCCATTTAAAGGATGTACGGGATACACATAAATCCTGAAGACCTGGAAGTAAGAAGTTATTCATCATTTCGTTCTTACGGGATACAGGCTGAATAAATTCAGGATGTTCGTTGATATAATTGATTAAACGATCAGCATATTTGCTCATCTTGAAGAAGTAAGCTTCTTCTTTTGCAGGCTGTACAGGACGACCACAGTCAGGACATTTGCCATCTACTAACTGAGATTCTGTGAAGAAAGATTCACATGGTGTACAGTAGAGTCCTTCATAATATCCTTTGTAGATATCTCCCTGGTCATATAATTTCTTGAAGATTTTCTGAACCTGTGCTTCATGATAATCATCTGTTGTACGGATAAACTTATCATAAGATGTGTTCATTAAATCCCAGATTCTCTTGATTTCACCTGCTACATCATCTACAAATTCTTTTGGTGTAACGCCAGCTTCTTCTGCCTTTAATTCGATTTTCTGACCATGTTCATCTGTTCCTGTCTGGAAAAATACATCATAGCCTTCTAATCTTTTAAATCTTGCAATCGCATCCGCTAATACAATTTCATATGTATTACCGATATGTGGTTTACCAGATGTATAGGCAATCGCTGTTGTAATATAATAAGGTGTTTTTGCCATTTATCTATATCCTCCATTGATAATTTTCTTCATAAGTATCTTTTATTATATAACAATTGTAGTCGCGAGGTCAACATCTCTCATTTCTTTCATCATAGTGTCAAATGTATCTGCTTAAATCCCGTTGCCATCAAAAGCCCATCTAAGTTATACTATAGAGAGGATATCATATCTTTATCTTATGATATTTAGAGTTTAAAAAGAGTATAGGAGAAAAATATAATGATCACCCCACCAAAACATATTAACTATCCGGAAAAGACTATGTTCGGATTTGTAGAAGACATGGGACGGGAACATCCAAAGTTTCCTGCTTATGAATTCTTTAATAAGAAGACAAATTATAAAACCTTTGTAGATAAAATATTGACTGCTGCAAGAGCATTTACTGCTCAGGGGATTGGGCTTGGCGACCGTGTCACCATCTGTATGCCAAATGTACCCCAGGCGCTTGTCTGCTTCTACGCGCTTGACCGTATCGGTGCTGTTGCAAATATGATTCATCCATTATCTGCACGTGATGAAATCGTATTTTATTTAAATATTTCCAAAAGTAAGATGATTCTTACCGTAGACATGTTCTGCGATAAAGTGGAAGAAGCCATCGAGCTTGCGGATCATTCGGTTACACTTTTAGTTGCCCGTATGCAGGAAGAGCTTCCTTTCCCATTAAATATTGGATATGAAGTAAAAGAAGGTAGAAAGTATAAAACCTTCCCAAGAAAAAACAATCTTGATCAGATTGCCTGGAAGGATTTCTTAAAAAATGGAACTGACAATGTGGAACTCCCTGACGTACCATTTGACAAGAACAGAACGGCTGTTATTTTATACAGTGGTGGAACAAGTGGAACACCAAAAGGAATCTGCCTTTCCGACTGGAACATGAATGCGACTGCGCTTCAGGCTCGCTGGACGGTACTTCCTGACCGTGAATTAGCTGGTCTTTCCATGCTTAGTTGTATGCCTTGCTTCCACGGTTTTGGTCTGGCACTGAACCTTCATCTGTTTTTAGGTCATGGAGGCTGCTGCATCCTCATGCCAACTTTTAATCTTAAAAATTATGCAGAAATGCTCATTAAAAAGCATCCTAATTTCATCGCCGGCGTACCTACAATCTTTGAAGCACTCACTCATTTAGATACCTTAGACAATTTAAAGATGGATTTCTTAATGGGAGTATTTTGTGGAGGCGACTCACTTTCTGTAGAATTAAAGAAGAAAGTAGATGCATTTCTTGCAGATCACGGCGCAACCGTTCAGGTTCGTGAAGGTTACGGCCTTACCGAATGTGTAACAGCCAGCTGCTTAACACCTGCAGATACTTATAAAGAAAACAGTATCGGTGTCGCATTCCCTGATACCGATTATGCGATTGTACAACCTGGCACCGACGAAGTGCTTCCTTATGGAGAAGAAGGGGAAATCATCTTAACCGGACCTTCCCTTATGCTTGGTTATCTAGATAATCCGGAAGAAACAGCCAATACACTTCGCACACTACCTGATGGACGTACCTGGTTATATACTGGAGACCTTGGTTCCATGGATGAAGATGGATTCGTTTACTTCAAACAGCGTATTAAACGAATGATCATCACCAATGGTTACAATGTTTATCCTGGCCAGGTGGAAAATGCAATTGACAGCTGTCCGGAAGTTTCTTATAGCTGTGTCATCGGTGTCAATGATGAAAAACGTATGAAACGCGTGAAAGCTTATATCGTTCTTCGAGATGGATTTACCGGAGATGACGAAATGAAGGATCGTATCATGAAACAGCTGAAAAAACAGGTTGCCGGTTACGCGCTTCCTCGTGAAATTGTGTTCCGTGATGAACTTCCAAAAACTTTAGTAGGAAAAGTAGCTTACCGTAAACTCGAAGAAGAAAACTTATAGGAGTATATATGGATATGAAAAAACAAAAGAGAAGCTGGGGCGATCGTCGTGATGGCCGCTGGGTAAAAGACGTTCCTGGTCTGCAGACAATTATGGCACATCTTATGCCAAACCGTGCCGACTGTGAAGTATATCTTCACGAAACCTTAGATATCACAGATTTATTAACCTTCATGGAAGCTAAAAATGTTGGTGTTGATAAAGATGAGAAGATGACCTTATTCCACTGTATCGTTACCATGGTTGCTCGTATGATCAAAGAAAGACCTTTGATGAATCGTTTTGTTCAGGGCGGCCGTACTTATGAACGCTATGATATCACCTTAAGTTTTGTATGCAAGCGTCGTTTTACGGATCATGCGGAAGAAGCCTTGATGGTGCTTACTGCAAAGGATGACGATACTGTAGATTCTATCAGCAAGCGTATCGTTGGAGATGTTCGTGAAACAAGAAAGAGTGAAACCTCTACCGGCGGAATTGATCAGGTTTTAGATACATTTGCAAAAATTCCACGATTTTTGTTAATTCCAATCGTAAAGATCATTCGTATTTTAGATTTCTGGGGCAAAGTACCTGCTGCTTTATCTGACGGCGATCCAAACTATACCTCCGTGTTATTAAGTAACCTTGGAAGTATCAAATGTCCTTCTGTTTATCACCATCTGAATAACTATGGTACAAACAGTGTTATGATTACAATTGGAACTATGCGTAAAGAAGAAGTTGTTATGCCAGATGGCACCACACAGATGCGTGATGTGGTAGATATCGGAGCAACGCTTGATGAACGTATCGGTGATGGTTTCTATTTCGCACGAAGCTTAAAACTGATCAAACACATTTGTGCTCATCCAGAACTTCTTGATAAACCAATCGGAGAAAATTCCGAATTTGATTATAAATAGTACAAAAGCCAGGACCAAATCGGTCCTGGCTTAATTTTTTCTTATATTCTCACAAACAAATTAGATTGTTTCTAATTCTTTCATGATCTTTTCTAATGCTTCTAAAGCATCAGCAGGTAATTTGTCGAAACCACCTTTTGCTTTGTTCTTATCTTTAACGAAAGCAACACGGTCAGCCATACGAGCTTTTAATGTTTCAACATATGTAGCATCTTCAAAGTCTGCTTCAAATCCTGGCCATTCTAATACTTCGATATCAGAGATTGGGCCAAATGGTTTGAATACAGCTGTTCCTTCAATGATGGATTCGATTACACCAAGTGTATCGTTTTTGCCTACATCGTGACCCATGAATTCACCTGTATTTAAGATGTAGCAGTCTACGTTACGTTCAGCAACTAATTTTTTGAACTTTAAGTAGTCATTTGCTAATGGGTATGTACGGAATGGGTTAGCATATGGTTCTACAACTAATTTGTTAGGGTCAACGCCTGGTGCAAGACGTTCTGCGGAAGAACGTTTTGTTGCAAGTGTAGCACCCATTACGGAAGCTAAGGATGCACCATTTAATTTTACTAATGGTGGAATTGTAGGGTCTTTCATGATCCAGAAAATAGCATTAACTGGAGCGTTGATCTTGTCAACACGGTTTGGAGACCATAATTTGGATTTGATCGCACGTCCATTACCATTACGGATATCTTCTGTTACTAATACGATCTTACCTTCTGCATCCATTGTTGCGGAACAGTTCTGAGCTGTTAATAAATATTTGTTATCTGGACATCCTGTTGGGTAGTCAGCTGTCTTATCAAAGTATGTTGGTTCCATAGCGATGGAAGAAGCTGTTTCGTCATTGATGATAAATGCATCGTCATGTAATACAGTTACAGGATATTTGCCATCATGTTTTGCATGTGTGATTGTGGATTTACCAGATCCGGATAAACCAAATACAGATGCTACGAATTTGCTGCCATCTGCAAGTGTGTATTCTTTCTGTCCACCGTGGCAGGAAGCATAACCATTACGGTTTGCGATAGCCCAACCAATTGTTAATGTACCTTTTTTGTGTTCACCAAAGTACTTCATACCTAATAATGCAGCACAGTTTGTTTCTGTGTTAAAGTATGTAAGACCAAGTGGATGTTCTTCATGTGTCCACTGTGGGTTAGAGAAGATGTAGATATCTGGTTCATTTGCAATCTGACGAGATTCTGCGTACATCTTTACATACTGTTCATTGAAGTACTGGAAGTTTAACATCCAGGAGTAAAGAATGTTTTCTTCTCCTTCTGGAATAAGAAGGTGAGCTTTTACCATGAATTCTGGATCTAAGCCGATAACAACTTCTGCGTGGTATAATTTTTTCCAGCGTGTGTCATAAACAGCATCCATTACTTTCTTATCTAAGTCATCTGTATCTACACCAGGTGTGCTTGCGATACGACGAGCTGCTGCACAACGTCCAGTAACGGAACCGTCGTTGAATAATAAAACTTTTGCGTCTTTAGCAAGACCAAATGTTTCTCCTTTGTATACTGGCATATCTGTTACGATTGTACCTGGAGAATTCTTTGCAAGGTTGTAAGCCTGTCTTAAGTCTGTTACTTTAACAACATTATTACCATAAAATGCTGCTTCGATGATGGAACGTGTTTTTGCAAACCCTGGTTTGCCAGCTCCGATTTCGTCATGAGTATAATTTGCTTTTGTTGCCATGAGTAATTTTCCTCCTAAAAATACCTCTAGAATAACCTCTAATTATGTTAAATAAATCAATTATGAATTATTAATCTCTCAAACTTTCATTTGATATTAAACCAAAATCAAATCCAATTATATCTAAATATTAACTATATGTCAATCGACAGTCTTATTTTTCCCATTTTTACTTTTTTTCAAAAGTATAAGCCTATATTATTGTGCATTTTTTTCGTACGAATCATTCTTTTTAGCTTTTAATAATAGAATTGTATATAGAATTTCATAGAAAATGAGGCGCCCTTAGGCGCCCCACAAACCCTTATATTTATTATTATTTTCCTATCTACATCTCTTTAATAAATTCTCCCAGCGACGATCCACTTCCATCTGGAATTCTTCGATGAGATGTTCATTTTCCGGTTTGAACAAATGTTTAAATCTGCCCTGTTTTACGAGAAATTCTTCTACCGGAAGCTTCTTCTTTGGTTCATAGGTTAAACGGAATACACCATTTTCTACTTCATACATTGGCCAGTAGCAGGTTTCTACTGCAAGCTCACAGATGTCCATAATTTCCGGTGTATTATATCTCCAGCCTCGTGGGCATGGAGTCATAATATTTAAGAAGGAAGCGCCCTTTGTATAGATTGCTTTTTCAGACTTCTTATATAAATCAGAAAAATTTTTGAAAAATGTAGTCTGAGCAGCATAAGGAATGTCATGCTCTACTAAAATATTCGTCAGATCTTTTCGATTCTGTGGTTTTCCATTACTTTTGGAACCAACTGGTGTTGTTGTTGTATCTGCATACATTGGTGTTGCAGAAGAACGCTGAATACCAGTATTCATATATGCACCATTATCGTAGCAAACATAGGTATAATCACAGTTACGTTCCATCGCACCGGATAAAGACTGAAAACCAATATCATAAGTACCACCATCGCCACCGAAGGTGATGAATTTGAAGTTTTCATCTTCCTTTAATTTGCCCTTTTTCTTCATTAATTTATATGCTGCTTCCACGCCAGAAGTGGTTGCAGATGCATTTTCAAATGCATTGTGAATATAAGAATCCTGCCAAGCGGTGTATGGATACATAAATGTAGATACTTCCATACATCCAGTTGCATTTGTCACAACTACATGGTCTTCTGGTTTTACTGCTTTTAATACATTTCTCGCTGCAATTGTTGCACCGCAGCCGGCACACATTCTATGACCGGGAGCGAGACGGTCCGGTCTGTCCATAAATTCTTTTAAACTAGTCATTTTGTAATCCTCCGTCTATCCTCTCACGCCCATGAAACGATATGTATCTCCTGCTTCGCCAGTTTTTGCAATTCTTGCAAGCTCAGCAAATACTTCTCCCATATCTTCTACTGTTACATCTCGTCCACCAAGTCCGTAAACGATGTTAATTGCTTCTGCCTGTAAATGTTTACGATACATCGCTGACATTACTTCTGCGCCAAGTGGACCTCCCTGATTAGAGAAGCTGTCTGCACGGTCCATAATCGCTACTGCCTTCACATTCTTTAATGCTTCTGCAATTTCTTCGGCTGGAAAAGGTCTGAATACACGAAGTTTTAAGAGCCCTGCTTTTACGCCCTGTTTTCTAAGCTGATCAATGGTATCTTTTGTTGTTCCTGCTGCAGAACCGATCATGACAACCGCATACTCTGCATCTTCTAAATGATAGGATTCAAAAAATCCATAGTTTCTTCCAGATAAATCGCCAAATTCTTTTGCAACCTCAAGAATAACATCTTTTGCATTCTTCATTGCTTCTGCCTGAGCACGTTTTGCTTCCATATAATAGTCTGTTACGGAATATGGACCAACGGCTGTTGGGCAGGCTGGATTTAACAAATAATTTTCTGGTTCGTATTCACCTACGAAGTCTTTCACTTCTTTATCTTCTAATAAGGTAATATTTTCTACTGCATGGGATGTGATAAAACCATCCTGACAAATCATAACAGGAAGCTGCACATCTTTGTGTTCAGAAATACGAAATGCCTGTACCATATTGTCATATGCTTCCTGGTTATTTTCTGCATAAAGCTGAATAAATCCGGAATCTCTTGCACCCATAGAATCAGAATGGTCACAGTTAATATTGATCGGGCCGGATAATGCACGGTTCACAACTGCTAACACTAATGGAAGTCTGTTGGATGCTGCTAAATATAATGGTTCCCACATATAAGCAAGCCCTGCAGAGGAAGTAGCAGTTAATGCTCTTGCACCTGCTGCAGATGCACCGATTGCTGCAGACATAGAAGAATGTTCAGATTCTACTGGAATAAATTCTGTATCTACGAGACCATTTGCCACAAAGGAAGCAAAATACTGTGGAATTTCTGTTGATGGTGTGATTGGGAATGCCGGAAATACATCCGGATTAATCTGTTTTAATGCGATTGCGACCGCTTCATTACCAGATAATCGTTCTCTCTTTGCCATAATTACATTCCCTCCATTTCAATTGCATCAAATGGGCAGTTATAAGCACAAATGCCACAGCCCTTGCAGTGATCAGTATCCACCTGATACATTCTATCTAAAGCAGTTTTTCCACAACCCGGACCTTCCATTCTTGCGTTATCCACAACTCGCACAACAATTGCACTGTCCGGACAAACCATATGACAACGTCCACATTTTTTACATTTATCCTGATCAATGGATGGCTTTACGGCTGTCCATTCTCCTGTGTGAAATTCTACGGAAGTTCCACCAGCATGGATCATCATACCTGTCGTAAGATCCTGCCATGGAGCTCTTAAATGTAATTTATTTAAATCGACTGCCATTAGCGGACCTCCTTCATTGCCATTTCTAAGGCTTTCATGTTGCCTTCGATTACTTCTGGTTTACTTGCAAATTTATGTGCATAGGATGCTCTCATTTCATTTAAAAACTGCTGTTCATCCATAAGTCCTGTTACCTTTACAATGGATGCAAGCATTGGTGAGTTCGGAAAATATTTCCCAAGGCATTTCATAGATACCTTTTTGGCATCGATCGTATACACATCTCCTTCATAGCCATTCAAATGCTTCTTTAATGTTTCTTTATCTTTTTCTGTATTGATGACAATGGCACCATCTTTTTTCAGTCCTTTTGTAACATCAACTGTTTCTAATAAAGATTCATCAACAACGACTACATATTCTGGTTCATAGATATTAGAATGCACACGAACCTTGTCATCACTGATACGATTGTATGCTGTAATTGGAGCCCCCATTCGTTCCGGACCATATTCAGGAAATCCCTGAACATATTTACCAGTCTGAAACATAACATCTGCTAAAAGCAAAGCCGCTGTTTTAGCACCCTGACCCCCACGGCCATGCCATCTAATTTCAGTACAATTACTCATCTTTCATCTTCTCCTCTTCAATTAAATATTATTCATCTATAAAAATACTTTCATTCACTTAATTTTCGTGGTGACAAACGAAATTATAGCAAAATGTTGTTCACTTTACAAATGAATTATTTTCATCTTACACTGCTTATGGACTATTTTATATCTCCTAGGAACACGCTCTCGCTCAGCTGTGAACGTAACGGTACTAAACTCGCACTGCTCGTTAAGTGCCGACGTCCACAGATGGTTCCTTCGTGAGATATAAAATAGTCTATAAGCAGGATAAGTAAATATAATAATGGCCTCGCATAAATTTTGACAGCCTTAAGAATCCTTTTAAACAGTCTCAATCCCCAAAATCCTTGATTCTATAATAAATTTAGATGACCTGATAGTAGTTATGCTTTTTAGGAACCATCGCGAAACGTCAGCACTTAATGAAAAAAGGTGCTATTGAAATTAGATGTGAATTCATTTACATCTAATTTCAATGCACCTTTTTGAATTTAGTACTGCTACGTTGAGCGCTGAGTGAAAACGTGTTCCAAAAAGCATAACTGCTATCTAAAGATCATCTAAATTTACTAAAGATCCAATCGTATTTCTTTCCTTAACTCCTTGAATCTCTAAGTTTTCGCGAATTTCCTTCACAGTAACATTTACCTCATCGAGCAAATCATTTGCTGATAAGAGGTGACATCCTGCTCCGGTAATGATGACCTGTTCTAAGTGGTCGGAGGTTGCGACGGTAATATCATATTTGCTGCTGTTTTCATGAGCGAATTTTTCGATATAAGCATCAGCTGTCTGGGCTTCTTTTGTAAATACAACGTGAATGTTACCGACATCCATCATTTCTGTCTGATGGCCTTTGACGCGATAAGCATCGAATACGACAATCAAGTTTCCGTCCTTTACCCCATGATAATTAGATAAAATTTCAAGGAGACGGTCGCGTGAACTGTCGAGATTCACATTTGCCAGACTCTTAAGCTCCTCCCAGGCAAAAATCACATTGTATCCATCCACAAGGAGATATTTTTCCTTCTTTATATTAGAGCCGGATTTTTTACCGGAACCACGAGAAGGAGATCGTCCATAAGTGCCGGCACTCATATCAAGTCCGTCTGGTTTCTTCGTTTGATAGCGACGCTTCTTAGGTCCCTTCTTTTCTGAAGTATTAGAATAGAAGGTTTGTCTCATAATCGCTTCAATTTCATCTTCGCCAATTGAAATAGAAGAATCGGAAGAAGATTTGCCATAATTAATCGGTGTGCGAATATCAAAATCATCACGAACTGGAGCAAGTACGCTTTCTACGTGCATGTGGTCAAAAACCTGATCCCACTCTACATACACACCAGAACCATGAGAACAGAAAATAGATCCCGTTGGGTTCCACATATCTGCTTCTGGATCATAATAATTCTCGTATACTACCTCTTCCGGATTGTGGCATTTATCATATCCCTTTAGCGTACAGAATAATCTTCCGTATCCTTTTGTATAGGAAGCAAATTCTCTCTGATAGCCACGCATACAGGCAACCGGAGCACTTCCTTTAATTACTGTCATGCCAGGATCTGCTGCCTCATCGTAACAAATCTGGCATGTACCAAACATTTTATCAACATCTAACATAGCTCTTCCAACATCGGATTCCGGAAGCTCCATGCGAAAATCATAATAAGGCTCTAAAATGACCGTTTCTGCCTGGCGAAGTCCCTGACGCACAGCGCGATAAGTCGCCTGTCTAAAGTCCCCTCCTTCGGTATGCTTCTTATGAGCACGGCCTGCAACAAGAGTAATCTTCACATCGGTAATCGGTGCTCCAATTAACACACCTCGATGCTCTTTTTCATGCAAATGTGTCACGATCAGACGCTGCCAGTTTTTATCGAGTTCATCTTCACTCACATCTGTGTCTATGCTGATGCCACTTCCACGTTCACCTGGCTCTAAAATAAGATGTACTTCCGCATAGTGGCGAAGTGGTTCGAAATGTCCCACCCCTTCAACCTTATTATTGATTGTTTCTTTGTATACAATATTCCCCTCGTCAAATGTGACTGCTATGCCGAAACGCTCTTTTATCATATTCTGGAGAATCTCAATTTGTACGTCACCCATGATCTGGGCTTGAATTTCCTGTAATTCTTCCTGCCAGTTAATATGAAGCTGAGGATCTTCCTCTTCAAGAATACGAAGTCTAGGAAGGATCACTGCTGCATCCACTTCCTTTGGAAGCCCTATTTTATAAGTAAGAACTGGTTCTAAAACTGGAAGAATTTCGCCCTTTTCTGTTCCAAAACCTTCTCCAACCTTTGTCTTCGTAAGACCGGTGACTGCACAGACCATACCAGCTTTTGCTTCATCCACAGCCTGAAACTTTGTTCCAGAATAAATACGAATCTGGTTAACCTTTTCTTCCCAGTCATTTCCCACTAACGTGTCTCTGGCTTTTAATGTTCCACCTGTCACCTTTAAATAGGTAAGTCTTTTATCCTGATTATCTCTTGCAATCTTAAATACACGAGCACCAAATTTCTTTGGATACACTTTTTCCTGCATGTAAGTATCCATACCTTCCATGAATTCTTCCACACCGATTAATTTTAATGCAGATCCGAAAAATACAGGGAAAAGATTTCTTCTACGAATCGCCTTACCGATATCTTCATTCTCTACAGAACCATTTTCTAAAAATGCTTCCATCAAAGATTCATCTGTCATAGCCACTTCATCATAGAATTCATCCAGGTCATCTGCTTTAAAATCACTAAAATCGATACAGCTGTCACTAAGACGATCCTTGATTTCTTCCATGAGTTTTTCCTGATCAGCTCCAGGCTGATCCATCTTATTCACAAAAAGGAAAGTTGGAACCTGATAACGGTTCAGCAGTTTCCAGAGCGTTTCGGTATGTCCCTGACATCCATCTGCTGCACTAATGACTAAGATGGCATAGTCAAGCACCTGAAGTGTACGCTCCATCTCTGTAGAAAAATCCACATGACCCGGAGTGTCAAGAAGTGTGACTGAAAGATCATGAAAGCTAAGCTCTGCCTGCTTCGAGAAAATGGTGATTCCTCGATCTTTTTCTAATTGATTTGTATCTAAAAATGCATTCTTTTTATCTACTCGTCCCTTTTCACGAATCGTACCAGAATGGTAGAGTAACGCTTCGGAAAGAGTCGTTTTTCCTGCATCTACATGGGCTAAAATACCCATAACTATCTTTTTCATACGTTTAATTCCTTATCAGTTTTATCAATATATTATGATAGCATAAAAATAAGAATATTCAAATATGTTCCCCTTCAGAACAATTGTGAAAAATTTATGAATTTTACTGATTCATTTGACTTCAAATATCGAATCATGTATGATATTTTTATATGATACATTTATTATGTACTAGGAGGTATTTATGAAAAGTACTGGTATTGTTAGAAAACTTGATGAACTTGGACGCATCACTTTACCAATCGAATTAAGACGTAATCTTGACGTCAATGAAAGAGATCCTCTTGAAATTTTTGTTGATGAGGATAAAATCATTTTGAAAAAATATGATCCAAGTGACATCTTTACTGGGGAAATGGACGATTTAGTTGAGTACAAAGGAAAGAAAGTTTCCAAAAAGACAATTCGTGAATTAGCTAAATTAGCTGAATTTGATTTAGAAGATTAATTAAGGGTTAGTAATAAAAAAGGATTCGATTTCTCGAATCCTTTTTTATTTTATGAAAATTTATTACTCTTCTTCTAATAATGCCTGATAGATATCTCGCTTTCCAAGACCACGGTCTTTGGCTGCTTTTTTCATGGCATCTTTTTTCGAAAATCCCTGATCAATATAACTTTGTACATGATCCTTGATGGAGATGTTCTCCCAAGTCTGCTGCTCCTGAGCTTCTAATTCATCAAAAGAAATCCCTTCAATAACAAGCACACATTCGCCTCTTACTTCTTCACCCTTATAGTACTCAATTAAATCATCGATATACATCATCTTATAATCTTCATACTTTTTGGTCAGTTCGCGGCAAAGTGTCATCTTACGATTACCAAGCTCTTTTCGAATCTCAGCAAGTGTCTTTTTCAAACGATGAGGTGCTTCATAGATAATAATGGTTCTTGTCTCATCCTGAAGTTCTTTAAAGATCGCTTTTCGCTCCTTTTTATCAACCGGAAGAAATGCTTCAAAGCAAAATCTTCTTGTTGGAAGTCCGGAAATGGTAAGAGCTGTCACACAGGCACACGCTCCTGGCAAGGATGTTACCTTAATTCCAGCTTCATGGCACTGACGAACTAATTCTTCTCCTGGATCTGAAATTCCGGGAGTACCTGCATCCGTAATGAGAGCGATATTTTTCCCCTCCTGCATCTGTCGCACAAGATAAATAGCCTTATCTACTTTATTAAATTCATGATAACTCGTCATCTTTGTCTTGATATCAAAATGATTCAGCAATTTGACACTATGTCTCGTATCTTCTGCAGCAATCATATCCACTTCTTCTAAGGTTTTTAGTACACGAAGTGTAATATCGTCAAGATTTCCAATTGGCGTAGCACATAAATACAGCTGACCTGCCATCTTATTCTCCTCTTTTCCAGCCATAAATATCATATATTTCTTCATGATATACGCCTGGTTCTTTGTATACAATCAACGGTGGTTCCACGATAATGCGGGAATTACCGCCCTTTTTTCCTTCTATTAAAAATATATTCGGTTCCTTATCGACATAAGGATGCACCATACGGATTCTCTTCGGTTCAATCCCCTCTTTTACCATCAAATGCATCACTTCTGCTAATCGATAAGTTCTATGAACCATAAAAAAGCTACCGCCTGCTTTCAGTAGCTTTTTTGATTGCACAATAACATCCTCAAGTGTGCAGAGACGTTCATGTCTCGCAATTGCTTTTTTATCGTCCACATTTTGTTTACCGTGTGAATCGACCATGTAAGGAGGATTGGTTGTAATAACATCAAAGGATTCATTACCGAATATAGAAGCCGCTGACTTAATATCGCCTTCTACAACTTCTACTTTATCCTGCTGTCCATTCATCAAGATGCTTCGATTTGCCATCTCCACAAATTCTTTTTGAATCTCAAGCCCGGTAAAATGCCCCCCTGCTGTTTTCGCCTCCATCAAAATAGGAATGATACCGGTTCCGGTTCCTAAATCAAGAACCTTTTTTCCTCGTTTGACTTTAGCAAAGGAAGAAAGTAACACTGCATCCATGCCAAATCGAAATCCATCCGTCTTTTGAATGATCTGATAACCTTTTATTTGAAGATCATCCACTCTTTCATTCGGCATTAACTCTACATTCATTACAGTTTTGATCTACCTTCCTTTTTCTCTAATGCTTCAAGTGCTTTTAACTCTGCACTTTCTGCTGGAGTGTTGTGATTATTTTTGTTCTGTTTTTTCTTACGTTTTGGACGGAAACGAAGATCTTTTACTTTGAAATCTTCTGCTTCTTTTTCACCATTCTCATTCTCAATGATGACACGAACCTGCTGACGTAAAATATTTACTCGCTGAACTTCCCCTTTTCTTCCATCTGGTGTTTTTACATAGTCCCCGATATTTGGAAGTTTCTTATTCAGGTATTCATAAGTTTCCTGTTCGTGATTTAAACAGCACATCAGTCTGCCACATACACCGGAAATTTTGGTTGGATTTAAGGATAAATTCTGTTCCTTTGCCATCTTAATGGAAACTGGAACAAATTCAGATAAATGAGCATTGCAGCAAAGTGGTCTGCCACAGATTCCTACTCCACCCATAATCTTTGTTTCATCTCGAACTCCAATCTGACGAAGCTCGATTCTTGTCTTAAATACAGAAGCTAAATCCTTAACTAATTCACGGAAGTCAATTCTTCCATCTGCAGTAAAGTAGAATAATACTTTATTGTTATCAAATGTATATTCACAGTCAATTAACTTCATGCCTAACTGATGTTTTTCAATCTTTTCTAAGCAGATTTTAAATGCTTCTTTGCTCTTTTTCTTATTCTCTTCATCGATGCGATCATCTTCTGGTGTCGCAATACGAATCACAGATTTTAATGTGGAAATAATCTTCTCAGACTGAATCTGTCTCTTACCGAGAACGACTTTTCCATATTCAATTCCTCGTGCAGTCTCAACAATAACATTCTGCCCTACACTAATATCAAATTCATTCGGACTAAAGAAATATATCTTGCCATTGGGACGAAAACGCACGCCAATTACATCTACCATTTTACTCCATTCTCCTTCATTACGAATAAAAGTAACTCGATTGCCACGTCAAATCTAACGTTGGCTTCTAATCTTACCTTTGCTTTTTCTACTTCTTTGATGATATTATCAATTCCTTCAAAGCTTAAATATACAGATTGTTTTTTCATCAAAGAGAATTTATCTTTAAATACAGTCTTATTCGGTAATCCACTTACCTTAAGTACCAGAATATCTCGATAATATGTGGTAATGATGTCAAAGAATTCATTCACGCCTTCTTTGTATCCTTCCAACTGTTTTAAATATAATAATATATCATGCACGCTCCATTCATTCATATGAGCTAACATGTTAAATGTGTGGTTCTTTAATTCATGAAAATCATCAGAATCCATCACATGAATTGCCTTTCCAATATTACCGCCACTATAAGAAATCGCTAAATCTTCTCTTGCATTTCCAAGTCGATAATGTTCGTGAATATATTCTTCCACCTGTTCTTTCTTCACTGGTCCAAAGTTTAATACGACACATCTTGAAAGAATGGTTTCTAAAAATGCTTCTTTATTATTTGTCACAAGAATTAAAATCGCATATGCAGGTGGCTCTTCGATTGTTTTTAATAAAGCATTCTGTGCCTGCACATTCATCTTTTCTGCATCATTGATGATATAAATTTTATATTCACTGCTATATGGCTTAATATCTACCGTATTGTTCACCTGTGTTCTGATATCATCAACAGAAATTCCTTTTTTCTCATGTGTTACATAAATAATGTCCGGATGATTGTTTGAATCTGCCTGTACGCAGGACTGACATGTTCCACAGCTAGACTGTGTTTCACAAAGCACTGCCTTAGCAAATGCTTTTGCAGTCGTCATTTTACCAATGCCATCTTCTCCATTGAATATATAGGCATGGGAAATCTGTTTTGACGCAATTGCCTTCTCCAAATGTTCTATATTCTTTTCATGTCCAACTACATTCATAAAATTACTCATTCAAACTCACCCTTTTCTCATTTTTTCAGACAGACGATGAAATCTCCTTCTATTGATTCGTCAAATGCTTTGTTACTGAAACTGCTGATCAATAATAGCAACGATCTGTTCATGAATCTCTTCAATACTTCCGGTTCCATCAATTCTATGGATACGTTCCGGATATCTTGCAGCAAGATCTCGATATCCCTGGGATACTCTTTCATGGAAATCCATTGCTTCTCTTTCGATACGGTCTAATTCCGCCTGTTCTTTTTTTCTGGAAATTCCTGTGCCGCCTTTTACGTCTAATAGAATCGTTACCTTTGGCATTGTCTCGCCAATTGCAAATTTATTCACTTCATAAACAAGGTCAACACCCATTCCTCTGGCGATTCCCTGATAAACTGCAGAAGAATCAATAAATCGATCACAAATGACAACTTTTCCTGCATCTAAAGCTGGGCGAATCACTTGTTCTACAAGCTGTGCTCTTGCAGAGGCATAGAGCATAAGCTCTGTCATATTTCCCATCTCTTCATACTCAGGATTTAAAATAATCGTTCTGATATCTTCGCTAATCTTCGTACCGCCTGGTTCTCTACATAATATTATATCATAACCTTTGTTCGATAAATAGTTTTTTAATTTTCCAATCTGAGTACTCTTTCCAGCACCATCGGCACCTTCCATTGTAATAAATAATCCTGCCATCATTTTCCTACTTTCTGACTTATTATTTCATAACATGCTCATTTTTGACTTTTATTATACCTTCCTGGTATCCTTCAAATCCTTTTACCTTAAGTCTTTTCTTATAGTATTCATGGATTTTCTTTATACATGCTTCATTGATTCTCTCTCCAGGCACAATAAGTGGTATTCCCGGCGGATACAAATAGACATATTCTGTACTGATTTTTCCTATGCTATTTTCAATTTCAATAGATCTCGCTTCCCAGCGCTTCGCATTATAAGGGCTATCTACAATTTCATTGACCGGAAATCCAGAGATCAGATATTGATCTTTCTTAGCTTCTGTCTGTCCATCAATCTTTATGAGTGCCTCTCTTAGCCAGTCAAATGCTTCGTCGCTGTCACAGATACTTGTCATCGCCAGTACATACTCTTCCTGAGCCATCTCCATTTGCAGTCGATAGTCTTTTAATAATATATCATATATTTCCTGACCTGTCATTGTAGACTTTGCCGTGGAAATGACGAGTTTTCCTGGGTCATCCACTTCAACGAGCTTTATATTTCTTAATATCATATTCAAAGAATTTCGATATTCTTTCATCTTCTTTCCATATGCATGAAATGCATTTTGATTTGTGATTCCATAAGAAATCGCATAATCAATGGATGCACTAAAAAGATAAGATGGACTTGTCGTCTGAAAATATGAAAGACTTTCTTTGATCTTACTAAGTGGTACCTGATTACTGCAAACATGCAAAAGTGCTGTTTGGGTAAATGCCGGCATTGTTTTATGCAGACTCTGGATGACGATGTCTGCTCCTAAATGAATCGCAGATTTTGCATCATTCTCATCCCAGAAAGGAAAATGAGCGCCATGCGCTTCATCCACAATGAGTGGAATATCTCCTGCAATTTCTTTGATTGCTTTAATATCCATAACATTACCTTCGTAAGTTGGACTTACTAACATCATAGCCTTTGCATCGGGGTAGTTATCCACACATTTCTTTACTTCGCACAGATTAATGTGTGTAACAATTCCCGTTTCACAATCTGTCTGTGGATAAATATATATCGGATGCAATCCAAGTAATTCTATTGCCTTATAGACTGATTTATGACAATTTCGACTTACAATAATATAATCCCCATGACTACAGGTTGCACTAATTGCTGCCATAATCCCTGAGGTACTGCCATTTACTAAATAATAGGTTTCTTTCGTCCCATAAAATGCTTTTGCTTTGTCCATAGACTCACGAAACATCTCTTCCGGTTCATTCAGATCATCTAAACCATCCACTTCTGTATAATCAATTTCAAAAGGATGCACATTCTGAAAGATAGGATGTGGAAATCTCTTATGCCCTGGCATATGAAATGGATACATATTCTTTTTATGATAATCAATCATGTAATCGTAAATCATTATGTTTTCCTTTGAATTCCTGCTTAAAAATCAAAAATTACTTGTACCAATAAGTACATTACAATTTCCTGATATAAGAAAAAAAGCTCTGAAAGAAAACTTTCAGAGCTTTTCGTGAGCGTGCGGGGGATCGAACCCCGGACAACTTGATTAAAAGTCAAGTGCTCTAC